>NZ_CEXFHW010000087.1:0-15820 GCF_982640115.1 Quisquiliibacterium sp.
CACTTCATCCCCTGGTCGCTGCACCGGTTCGATGCCCTGCCGAACCTCGTGGCGGCCCATGGCCAATGCAACCTGGCCAAGAGGGACATGCTCGCCGCGGAAAGGCATCTCGAGCGCTGGGTGGAGCGCAACGCGGCGGCCTTTCGCGAACCGCCACCCGGCGCTGCAGAACTGGCGTCGACGGCCGGCGATGCGGCGCTTCGCATCGCCCGGTGGGCCTACCAGCGCAACGACGACAACGGTGCCGCGGTCTGGCTCCAGGGCCGTCAGACCGAGCGCCTGTCGGGTCGCTACCGGCGGATGCTGGCGGTCTAGCGTGGCTATCCGAGGTCAGGGCGGCGGAGCGGTTGCGGGGGGTGGCCGCGGACGCCTCACGCGACATCTGCAAGGGGCGTTCCTCAAAGCCTGTCCGGCGGGCTGGGCGTGCAGGATCGAGGCACCGCTCGTTCTGCCTCCCGCTGCCGCCCGGCTCGGGTTCGAGCCACGGGCTGATGTGCTGCTCACGCGCGACGATGATGCACGGCGCATCTGGGTCGAGTTCGAGGTGAGCCGCGCAGACCCGGTGGCCAACCAGGCGAAATTCGCCTCGGTCGCCTTCTTCGAAGGCTGCCCGCCGGGCGACGCGCTGGTGTCCATGGCCAGCCGGCACATCGCGCCGGGGCGCAAGGCCCTCCTGGCAAGCACCGCCATGTTCATGCGCGCCGTCGGCATCCCGGCCTTCCAGGTGGATCTGCTACCGGACCTCGACGGGCGCCGGATCATGGCCCTGAACGCCGCCTCACCCGAGGAACTGGCCGCCGCGCCGATCGACGCCTTCGCCGAGATCGATCGCGTGATCGCGGTGGCCGATGCCCGCCTCGTCAACGGATGGCATCGCATCCATCTCGCCGACAACGCGTTCACGGTGGGCGCCAATGTCCGGGCCTGGAATGCGGAGTTGGCCGACGCCTCGGTTGCCGCCCTGTGGGCAAGGCGACGCGTGCGTTTCCTGGCCTGGGACCCGGCCAGCGGCCTGTTCGCGCCCTCGAAGTTCTGCGCCTTCGTGCCGGCGGGCATGCCCGAACGCACCGCCGGCCAGGCGCGGGTGGTGCGAGAGCCCCCCGGCGGGATGAACGCCGCGCTCTACTTCAGCCTGGGCGAGCAGGATCCGCGTTTCGACGGCCATGTCGCCCGCAGGCATCTCGAACGCCGGTTACGCTATCGGCCTGCTCCGCTGTCCGATGCCGAAGGGCCCCTCGCAGCCGCCTGGCGGCTCTGGCGAGACCGGTGCCCGCTGACGCTGGCAGATGACGCCGTGGCGCTCGTGCCCCCGGTGGCGTGAACGCCTCACCCCCCGAACACTTCCCCCGGGAACTCCAGCGGTGACAGCACGCGCGCGCGGTCGCCGATGGGCCAGCCTTCGCGCACCGGGGCGACCACCCAGGCCTCGTGGACGCCGATGTCTTCGCAGGCCTGCCAGAAGCCACGGCTGACGGTTGGCGCCGATGAGAGCTTGGCCTCGATGCCGATGATCCGCCCTCCGGTCTCGATCACCAGATCGAGTTCGGCGCCCGCCGCCGGGTGCCGCGCGAGGCGTTCGTACATCCTTGCAAATTGAACATTCGATATTCAATTTGCATGGTCAACGTAATGCCGAAACGGGGTTCATCCGAGGACTGGCACGGCCGCCGCCCGGGGTCCGCGACTTACTTGCCGCGTAATCCGTGCGCACGTATTATGTGTGAATATCTGTCGAAGCCGAGACAACCATGAACATCACGCTTTCTGTCGATGAGCGCGTTCTCGAGCAGGCGCGCAAGGCAGCCCAGGCGATGGGCAAGAGCCTCAACCAGGCGGTTCGCGACTATCTGGAGCAACTCGCCGGGCAGGCGCAACGCGATGCCGTGATCGAGGAACTCCGCAGCCTCGCACTCAAGGGCCGAAGCCCGGAGCCCGGCTGGCGCTTCGATCGCGACGAGATCTACACCGAGCGCCTGGAGCGCCGCCGTGGCGCGTAGGTTCCTCGACACCAACCTTCTGGTCTACACCGACGACGCCGCAGATCGCCGCCGCTCGCGGATCGCGATGGCCGAGGTCGAGGCGGCGATCACCTCGCGCGAGGGCGTGATCAGCACCCAGGTGTTGCAGGAGTACTTCTCCGTCACGACACGCAAGCTCGGTACCGATCCCGGCATCGCCCGCCGCAGGTTGCAGTTGTTCGCGACGCTTGAAGTGGTCCAGATCGATGTCGAGATGATTCTTGGAGCGACCGATCTTCACCGCCTGCACGGCCTTTCTTTCTGGGATGCCCTGATCATCCAGGCGGCAGGTCGCGCGGGCTGCGAGGTCCTGCTGACCGAGGATCTGCAGGCGGGCCGATCGATTGCGGGCGTGAGAATCACGGATCCGTTCGCCTAGCCTCCGACCGCAGGCCTCACCCCCGCCCCTTCAGCACCGGCAGCTCCACGAAGGCCCCCGGCCGCTTCTCGGCATTGGCCTTGATGGCCTCCTGGATCTCCTGCTTCTGCAGCATGCTGGCGTTCCAGATGCCGATGTAGTCCAGACCGTCGGCGGTGCTGTGGTCGCGGGCGTAGTTGATCATGCGCTTGGTGCCATAGACCGCCAGCGGCGCCTTCGAGGCGATCTCGCGGGCAATCCCCATCACCTCGGCGAGCATGGTGGGCTGATCGGGGAACACCCGGTTCACCAGGCCGCAGGCCTGGGCCTCGCGCGCCGGCATCCGGCGGCCGGTGTAGGCCATCTCGCGCACGATGCCCTCCGGGATGAGCTTCACCAGCCGCGGGAAGGTGCCCACGTCGGCGGTCATGCCGATGTTGATCTCGAACACCGTGATGAAGGCGTCCTCGGTGGCGTAGCGCATGTCGCAGGCCGTCACCAGATCCACGCCGCCGCCGATGCAGCCGCCCTGGATGGCCGCCAGCACCGGCAGCCGGCAGCGCTCAAGGACATTGAAGCTGCGCTGCATGTGCAGCACATGCTCGTAGAAGCGCGCGCCGTGCTGCAGCTGCGCCGCGCGCTCGGCATCGGGGCCCGGGGCGATGCTTGCGTCCGCAAACATCGAGGTGTCCAGGCCCGACGAGAAGTGCGGACCGGTGGAGGAGATCACGATCACCCGCGCGCGGGCGTTGTGGTCGATGTCCTCGACGATCGCCGGCAGCTCGTCCCAGAAGGCGCGGATCATGTTGTTGCGCTTCTCGGGTCGGTTCAGGCGGATGTGGGCGATGTGGTCGGCGATCGAGACATCGAAGCACTGATAGCTCATGGCGGTTCCTGCGGGCGAAAGGATGGGAGGGGCGTGGCGGCCGCGGGCCCGCGCGCGGGCCCGGACGAGAGCCCCGGTGCGGGCTCGGATGCGGCGCTCAGCGGCCCTGGAAGTCGGGGGCGCGCTTCTCGGCGAAGGCGCGCATGCCTTCCTTGACGTCCTGCGTCTGCAGCAGCGGCAGCAGCTGCAGGTACACATGGTGCACGTGCTCGGGGAAGGGCTCGTTCAGGCCCATGCGCATCAGCCGCTTGGCCGCCTGCACCGCGAGCGGCGCATTGCCGGCGATCTCGAGCGCGATCTCGCGGGCACGGGCCAGCGACTGGCCGTCTTCGACCACCTCGTTGGCCAGGCCCCAGGCCAGGCTCTCGTCGGCGGTGAGGGTGCGGCCGGTGAAGATCAGCTGCGCGGCCTTGGCCCAGCCGATCATGCGCGGCAGATACCAGGTGCTGCCCGACTCCGGCAGCACGCCGCGCTTGCAGAAGGCTGCGGCCATCTTGGCCGAACGCGCCATGATGCGGATGTCGCAGCCGATGGCCAGATCCATGCCGTAGCCCGCCGCCCCGCCGTTCACGGCGCAGACCACCGGCTTTTCCATTGCCTGCAGCACGGTGGGCGGGGTGGTCTTGAGGTCAAGCGTGGTGCGCGGCGGCTCGTCGGTGCGCAGCATGCCGCGGCCCTGCGCCTGGCCGATCACATCGAGCCCGGCGCAGAAGGCGCGGCCCGCACCGGTGAGGATCACGCAGCGCACGCCGGGGTCGTCGTCGGCCTGCAGCAGCCGGCGGCCGAGCTGCTCGAGCATCGGCCGCGAGATGGTGTTCATGCGCTGCGGCGCGTTCAGGGTGATGGTGGCGATGTGGTCTGCCACCTCGTAGAGCACTTCCTGGGGAGCGTCGGCGGTGTCGGTCATCGGAGCCTGCCTCGGGGGTGTCGGGATGGTCCGATGGTACCGAAAGCGGCCGGCGCGCCCTTCCGCGAATCAGCTCTTCCAGGGCGGCGTGGCCGGGCTCACGCCCGCGGGCAGGCTTGCCGTGCTCAAGCGGAACACCTGGCCTTCCGGATCTTCCAGCACCGCCTGCCACTGGCCGTAGTAGGTGGGGTAGGGGCCTTTCCGGATGCGCCCGCCCAGCGCGGGCACGCGTCGGGTGGCCTCATCCACCGCGGCGGGGTCGGCCAGCATGAAGGTGGGGTAGGTGCTCACCGGAGGCAGGATGCTGCCTGTCGCCACCCGGTCACCAAGGCCGAGCAGGCCGTAGGCCGGTGCCGCGTGGAAGCCGAACTGAAAGTGCGCATCGCCCAGGGCCCGGTAGATCGGCGAGCGGCTGTGTTCGAGCTCGCTGATCCCGAGCAGGCTGCGGTAGAAGTCGATCTGCCGGTCGATGTCACGGCAGAACAGATTCACGAAGAGTTGCATGGCGGCGGCGCTCAGGCGCTGGGCTCGGCGGTCTGGCGGCGCAGCCCGTAGGTGCGCTCGTACATCTCGCGCAGGTGCTCGCCGGCCGTGCAGGGCGGGTAGCGCGGCACGCTGCCCGCGGGCACGGTGCCGGGCAGGGCCTCGATGCGCGCCAGGTAGTTGGGCTCGAAGAAGAAGGGCAGCGAGAATCGCGGCGCGCCGCCGGAGTGCCGGTTGCGCACCCGGTGCAGGTTGGAGCGGTACAGGCCGTTGGTCCAGCGCGGCACCATGTCGCCCAGGTTGACCACGAAGCTGCCGGCCAGCGGCGGGGCTTCCACCCAGCGCCCGTCGCCCATCTGCACCTCCAGGCCGCCATGGCCATCCTGCGCCAGCACGGTCACCGCGCCCCAGTCGGTGTGCGCCCCCGCGCCGAAGGTGCGCTCGTCGGCATCGGGCGGGTGCGGCGGGTAGCGCACCATGCGCAGGCTCACCATCGGCTCGTGGCAGGCCTCGTCGAAGCGGTGTTCGGGCAGGTCCAGCGAGATCGCCATCAGCTGCATCAGCCGCAGCGAGAGCGCATTCATCCGCGCGATCCAGTCCTGGCACAGCGCGCGCGCCTCGGGCACCTCCTCGGGCCACTGGCTGGGGCCGTAGGTCTGATAGCCCGCGCGCACATAGGGATGGTCGTCGGGCCAGTCCATGCCGCAGTAGAAGCTCTCCTTGAGGTCGGGCTTCATTGCAGCGTCGAGGGTCTGTTCGCCCAGGGTCTCGAAGCCGCGCAGGATCGGCGAGCGGCGCATCGACAGCGCCTCGCGGCGCTCGGCCGGCAGCTCCAGCAGCCGGCGCGCGAGCGCGAACTGCTGCGCCACCCGCTCGGCCGCGATGCCGTGGCCAAGCACATAGAAGAAGCCGCTGTCCATGGCTGCCTCGCGCAACTGCCGCGCCAGCTCGGCGCTGCGCGGGCCGCCCGGCGCGAGCGCGCCGTCCAGGTCGAGGACCGGGATCATGCCGCAGGCCTTGCACGGACCCGCGTGCGGGGAGGGAAGGGCGGATGGCATCGGAACACGGGCGCTTCTCCGGAACAGGGTGGAACGCACCGCGCGGGCGCGCGCGCAGGCCGCTGGCGCGCCGAGGCGGTGAGCGGCGCACCAGCGAGGCGCGCGGGGTTGCTCAGGTCGCCGGGCACGCAGCTTCCATGCCACGGACGATCCGGATGCATGACCGACGCAGACCAGTCGTCCACCGGCCCCGCCCCGCATCGGGCATGCTTTCTGCTGAACACCTGCCAGGCCCCGCTGACGACCGACCCCGGCCAGGCGCCCGAATCCCCTCCACCGCAGGAATCACCGCATGACATCTGCCCGGCCGATGGTCGAACTCACCCGCGAGTCGCGGATCGGCGCGGTCCGCTCGACCGCCGTGGCGGGCGAGGTGCCGCGCATCGACCTCGCCGACTTCGCGGCGCGGCGCGAAGAGATCGCCGATGCGCTCTGGGACGCGGCCGTGGCGGTGGGCTTTTTCCAGGTGGTCAACCACGGCATCGAGCCGGCGCGGGTGCGCGAGGCCTTCGCGATGACCGAGCGCTTCTTCGGTCTGCCCGACCCGGTGAAGGCGCAGTACCCGCACCGCAAGGCCGACAATGTCGGCTGGGAGAGCCGCGCCCAGGTGCGGCCGTCCACGGGCACGCCCGACCAGAAGGAGAGCTACCAGATCACCCGCCCGCGCATGGCCGGGCTGTGGCCGGCCGAGTCGGAACTGCCCGGCTTCCAGGCGGCCATGCTCGACTTCGAGTCGCGATGCTGGTCGGTGGCCATGCGGGTGCTTTCCTGCTTCGCGCACAAGCTCGGCTTCACCACCGATTTCTTCGCTGCCGCGCACGACCCCGCCCAACCCGACTACCAGAGCACCCTGCGACTGTTGCACTACTACCCGGTGGATCCGGCCTCGCTCGGCGCGGCCGGGCTGTGGCGCGCCGGGGCGCACACCGACTTCGATTGCCTGACCCTGCTCTTTCAGCGGGCCGGGCAGGGCGGGCTGGAGGTCTGCGCCGGCAAGGACCTCGACAACCCGGTCTGGACGCCGGTGCCCCCCGAGGAAGACGCCATCACCTGCAACATCGGCGACATGCTCATGCGCTGGAGCGACGACCGGCTGCCCTCGAACTTTCACCGGGTGCGCACGCCCGAGCCGGGCGAGTACCTCGGCTCGCGCTACAGCATCGCGTTCTTCGCCCAGGCCAACCGCGAATCGGTCATTGCCGGCCCCTCCGGCAAGCACGCCCCGATCAGTGCCGGGGATTACCTTCGCCAGCGGGTGGCTGCCAACTTCCAGGCGGCGGGCGGTGCGCCGGGCGCGGCCCGTTGAGCACCCTGGCCGTTCCCTGGCGCGACGGGGCATAACGCCGCCACCACCAGCCCATGAACGCGCGGTAGTTCAGCCGCGCCCAGGCGTGGTACAGGCGCGAGCGGGCCCGGCAGTGCCAGGCCATGCCGCCGCCGTCGGTCTGCTTGATCAGGCCCAGCGTGCGGCGCCAGCAGCGGCCGGTGTCGATCACCCAGGCCGGATCGGTGGCCTTGCCCCAGTAGGCAAACACCGGGTTCGGCCAGCCCGGGGTGGCCTCGCGCCCCTTGAACTGTTTCTCGGGGTCGGCGCCGAGATCGAAGCACGCGAGCTGTTCGCGGATGTAGGCCGTGCGAAAGACCGAAGGGTTCAGGCTGAGGCGGCCGCTCACCAGGTAGCGGCCGTCGTGCCGTACCCGCCGATTGCCGAGCAGGTTCAGGCGCACGCTTACCAGGGAGGGATCAGCCGCGAACAGCGCGCGCAGCTCGCCGAGCGGCACGGATCGCCGCAGGCACCAGTCATCTTCGAGGTGGAAGAACTCGTCGGTCTGCACCTGCGACCAGCACCATTGCACCGCGCTCGGGAACGACGGGCTCTCGGGGGTGCGCGCCACCACCTGCGCGAAGTAGGCACGGCACAGGGCGAGGATGTCCTGCGCGGTGACGCCAGGCTCGCCGATCGGGTCGATGTTCACGATCAGCCGCACCGGCGTGCCGGCGAGCAGGCCGCGGCTGAAGGATTCGAGCGTGAGGCGCAGGATGTCGGGGCGCAGGGTGGCGATCAGCACCACATCGATGGGGGGCTGAGCCGGCGCTGACCCGGGTGACGCGAACGACATGGCGCATTCTAGGGGCCGGGCCCCGACCGATGAAAGCGCCCGCGGTCCGCTCGGGGCCATGGGGCCGTCGCTTCGCAAGAACCGGTTTGCCGCGGCGGCGCGGGCGGGCGCAGACTGCCTGCATGCCCATGACCGCCCTGCTCGACCCTGCGACCGTCGCCCCCGTTGAGGCCGGCACCGCCGCCCGGCACTACGCGCTGGTGGCCCGTGCCATCGAGCACCTGCGCGGCCATGCCGCCGAGCAGCCCGACCTGGCCGCGCTGGCCGACGCGGTCCACCTGAGCCCCCATCACCTGCAGCGGGTGTTCGCGCAGTGGGTGGGCATCTCGCCCAAGCGCTTCCTGCAGTACCTCACCAAGGAGTACGCCCTTGCGCAGCTGCGCCGCTCGCAGGATGTGCTGGCCACCGCCCACGGTGCCGGTCTGGGCAGCGGCAGCCGCCTGCACGAGCTGATGGTGAGCTGCGAGGCGATGACCCCGGGCGAGATCCAGCGCGCCGGGGCCGGGGTTTGCATCGGCTGGGGCGTGGGCTACTCCCCGCTCGGACGGGCGCTGGTCGGCTGGACCGATCGCGGCCTGTGCGAGCTGGCCTTCCTCGACGGCGACGAGGCGCCGGCGCTGGCCGAGCTCGCGCGGCGCTGGCCGATGGCCCGCCTTGCGCGGGACCACACCCAGGCCGACCGCCTGCTCGCCCGGGTGTTCGCAGACCCGCCCGAGCGCGGGCGACTCCACCTGGTGCTGCGCGGCACGAACTTCCAGATCCGGGTCTGGCAGGCGCTGATGGCCAGCGCGCCCGGTGAGCTCATCGGCTATGGCGCGCTGGCGCGGCGGGCCGGCAGCCCGCAGGCCGCTCGCGCCGTGGGCAGCGCGCTTGCGGCCAACCGGCTTGCCTGGCTGATTCCCTGCCATCGGGTCATCCGCGAGACCGGCGAGCCCGGCCGCTACCGCTGGGGCGAGACCCGCAAGCAGGCGGCCCTGGTCTGGGAGGCGGCCCGGCGCGAGGGCGGGCGCGCGGACGCAACACCCTGAGCAGGCGCGGTGCTGAAACGCCCGTTCGCGCCGCCGAGGCACAATCGTTTCAGGCTCCCTCCGATGGAGCCACGAGGAGACGACGATGAGCGGACGGATGGCGGGCAAGTGCGCGGTGGTGGTGGGGGCGGGCCAGAGCCCCGGCCCGAATGTCGGCAACGGGCGGGCCACGGCCCTGCGGCTGGCGCAGGAGGGCGCGCGCGTGCTGTGCGTGGATCGCGACGAGGCCAGCGCGGCCGAGACCGCGGCCCTGATCAACGCCGAGGGCGGGCAGGCCTGGGCCTTCCGGGCCGATGTCGCCAGCCGTGACGACTGCGCCGCGCTGGTGGCCGCAGCCCGTGAGCGCTTCGGCCGCATCGATGCGCTGGTGAACAATGTGGGTATCGGCGGCGGCGGTGACGGCCCGGCGCACAAGGCCGAGGAGGCCGCCTGGGATCGCCTGATGGCGGTCAACCTCAAGGGCATGTGGCTCACGCTGCGCCATGCCCTGCCGCTGATGCGCGAACAGGGCGGCGGCGGTGCGATCGTCAACATCTCCTCGCTCGCCTCGGTGGCCGGCGCCACCATGATCGCCTACGAGGTCTCCAAGGCGGGCGTCAACCGGCTGACCACCAGCGTGGCCTCGGCCAACGCGCGGCACGGCATCCGCTGCAACGCGATCCTGCCGGGCTTCATGGACACGCCCATGGCCGTCGAGGGCGGCGCCCGCGCCACCGGTCGGCCGGTGGCTCAGGTGCGCGCCGAGCGCGATGCCCGCGTGCCGCTGCGCGCCCGCATGGGCAGCGGCTGGGACACCGCCAATGCCGCGCTGTTCCTGTGCAGCGACGAGGCCGGCTTCATCACCGGCGCGCTGCTGCCGGTGGACGGGGGCATGGGCACGCGGGTCGGGTGATCGGCCTGGTGCCGCGCCTCAGGCCACCGTCCCGCCGTCGCGCGCCGCATCGCCCTCGCCGCTCAGCGTGGCGGTGATGGCCGCGCGAACGCCGCGCACCATGGTGTCGAGCGACAGGCTGGGCGTGCCCACCCAGGCGGCGGCCTGCTCGGGCAGCATCGGCAGGTGGATGAAGCCGCCACGCAGCTGCGGATGGCGGGTGGCGATCAGGTGGGCGAGCGTGAAGAAGAGGTGGTTGCACACGAAGGTGCCGGCGGTCTGCGAGACCGAGGCTGGCACGCCCGCGGCGCGCATCGCGGCCACGATGCGCTTGATCGGCAGGCTGCTGAAGTAGCCCGCCGGTGCGCCGGCGATCACCGGCTGGTCGATCGGCTGGCCGCCGCCGTTGTCGGGCATGGGGGCGTCATCGACATTGATGGCCACCCGCTCCACGCTCAGGTCGGTGCGGCTGGCGGCCTGGCCCAGGGCCACCACCACCGCGACCGGCGATCGCGCGAGCGCGCGCGCCAGCACCTCGCCGCTCTCGCCGAAGCGGCAGGGCAGCTGCAGCGCGCTGACCTGCGCCCCGGCGATCTGCGCGCCGTGCAGCGCGCGGGCCACCTCCCACGACGGATTGACCGACTCGCCCCCGAAGGGCTCGAAGCCGGTGACCAGCACCCGCGGTGCTGCGTCGATGCCTGCGCCTGCGCTGTTCATGCCGGCTCAGGCCAGGGCGGCGATGGCCTGGGCCACCGCCTCGGGCTGTTCCTGCGGCGCCAGATGGCCGGCACGCGGCACGGAGATCAGGGTGGCCCCGGCGATGCCGGCCTGCCAGGCCTGCGCGTAGGCCGGCACGATCAGCCGGTCGCTCTCGCCCCAGATCAGCGCCGTGCGCGCGCGGATGCGGTACAGCCGCTCCGACAGGCCGCGGTCGGGGATCGGGAAGAGCAGCTTGCCGGCCATGCCGAGCTGGCGCGCGTTGGTCACCAGGAAGCCCTTGAGCCACTCCGGGTCGTCCATGCGCGCGCCGGCGGTCATGGCCTTGCGGCCTGCCTCGACATCATGGAAGAGCACGGCCGGCATCTGGTAGGGCAGCATCGCGAAGATGTCCGGGATGGGATGCTCGGGCAGCCACAGCCCCGCCGGGGCGATCAGCGCCAGCCGCGAGACCTGGTGCGGCGCCACCGCGGCCATCTCGGCCGCGATCATGCCGCCCATCGAGTGGCCCACCAGCAAGGGGTTGGTCAGGCCGAGCGCATCGATGACATCCCAGGTGTGCAGGGTGACATCGAGCATGGTGCGCAGGCTCTCGCACTCGGCGCTCGGCCCGTAGCCGGGCAGCAGCGGCGCGATCACGCGCCAGCGCTGCGCCAGCCGCGCGATGAACGGATCGCCGGGGGCGAGGCCGCCCGCGCCGTGCAGGTAGACCAGCGGATCGCCCTGGCCGGCCTCGTAGACGCTGACCGCGACGTGGTGGGTGTTGACGGTGCGCAGTTCCATGCCGGCTCCCGGGCGCATCAGCGCTCGGCGCGCGCGGGCACGGCGCGATTGCGCGCGGCATCGGCCACCGCGCCGGCGCCCTGACCCGATGCGCCGCTGGCAGCCGCCGCCTCGCTTGCGGCCTGCGCGGCCCGCGAGTCGGCCAGCGCCGCGGCCACGCGGGCGCGCACCTGCGTCTCGTCGGGCAGCGTGCCGGGCACGGCTGCGCTGGCCACCGGCTTGCACCAGAAGCGCTGGTCGTCGGCGTGCTCGGGGAACATGCCGCGCAGCGCCGGCATGACCTTCTCGGCGAACAGACGCGTGGAGTGCATGCACTTCTCGACCGGCATGTTGCCCACATGCATCAGGCAGAAGATGTTGCCCACGTTCAGGCTGCGGATCAGGTCTTCCATGCGCTGGCGCACGGTCTCGGGGCTGCCGGCGATCACATGGCCGCCCTCGATGAGGTCTTTCCAGGTGAGCGAGGCATAGCCGCCGCGCACCGGCGCGTACTGCGAGAGCGCGCCGGTCTGGATGGTCTTGATGGTGCGGTAGCCCGGCGCGTCGGCAAAGCCCGGAAACACATGCAGGCAGCGGTTGTAGAAGTACAGCACATGCTCGGCATACAGGCGCTCGGCCTCCTCGTCGGTCTCGGCCACGCAGATGGTCTGGGCGAAGCCAGCGCGGTAGGGGGAGGCATCGGGCGCATTGCGCTGCGCGACCCGGTCCCAGTAGCCCTGCATCAGCGCCTTGGCGCGGATGTAGCCCGAGAACGACAGGTACGAGTACGAGTAGGTGTTGTCGATGCAGAAGTCATAGGTCTCGACCGAGCCGCCGCCGGGGATGTGGATGGGCGGGTGCGGCTGCTGCAGCGGCCGCGGCCAGATGTTCACGTAGCGCAGCTGGGTGTAGCGGCCGTTGAACGCGAAGGGCTCGGGCTCGCGCCAGGCGCGCATGATCAGGTCGTGCGCCTCGGCGTATTTCTCGCGGGTGAGCGCCGGGATCTGGCCGTAGCTGTAGTTGGTGTCCATGCTGGTGCCTACCGGGAAGCCGGCCACCAGCCGCCCGCCCGAGATGCAGTCGAGCATGGCGAACTCCTCGGCCACCCGCACCGGCGGGTTGTAGAGCGCGATGGAGTTGCCCAGCACCACGATGGCGACATCGCTGGTGCGCCGCGCCAGGCCCGCCGCGATGAGGTTCGGCGACGGCATGATCCCGTAGGCGTTCTGATGATGCTCGTTGATGCCGATGCCGTCGAAGCCCAGGCGCCCGGCGTACTCGAGCATGTCCATGTAGGTGTTGTAGACGCCGTGCGCGCGCACCGGCTCGAACAGCCGCGAATCGATGTCCACCCACACCGAGCGGTTCTTCTCGCGGAAGTCGTCGGGCAGGTCGGGCCAGGGCATCAGGTTGAACCAGGTGAATCGCATCGCGGTCTCCTCGGTGGGCCTGCGCGGGCCCTTGGTGGGCCGGAGCGGTCGGTCGGGCCAGTGTAGCGCCGGCGTGCAGGGCTGCCCTGAGCCGGCGCCGGCGAGCGGAACAGGCCTGCCGGTGCCTGCCGGCGTGGCGTTTACACTTCCGGTCGGATCGCTGACAAAGCCGCTGTCGGCCCCGTCGTCCCGGTCAACATCAAGGAGCCGCCATGCACGATCTGGTCTTTCGCAATGCCCTGCTGCTCGACGGCACCGGCGCGCCCGGTACGCTGGGCGATCTCGCGGTCCGCGACGGCCGCATCGCCGAGCTCGGCCGGGTCGAGACCGCGGGCCGCCAGGAGGTCGATGCCAGCGGGCTCGCGCTGATGCCCGGCATCATCGACGGCCATACCCACTACGACGCGCAGCTCACCTGGGATCCCTTCGCCGATCCTTCGCCGCAGCTTGGCGTGACCACCGCGGTCATCGGCAACTGCGGCTTCACCATCGCGCCCTGCCGTCCGGCCGACCGCGAGCTCACCATGCGCAACCTCACCCAGGTGGAGGGCATGTCGCTCGAGGCGCTGCAGGCCGGCATCCGCTGGGACTTCGAATCCATCCCGCAGTACATGGACATGCTGCAGGCCGCCCGCCCCGGGCTGAACATCGCCGCCTTCGCCGGCCACTCGGCGATCCGCACCTATGTCATGGGCGAGGATTCGCACCGCCGCGCGGCCACCGACGACGAGATCGCGCGCATGGCCGCGCTGGTGCGCGAGGCCATGACCCATGGCGCGGTGGGTTTCGCCTCGTCCACCAACGAGCCGCACAACGGCTGGGGCGGCATCCCCATGCCCTCGCGCCTGGCCGACCAGCGCGAGATGCTCGCGCTCACCCGCGCCATGGGCGAGTCGGGCCGCGGGCTGTTCATGCTCACCAAGGGCAGCACCACCTCGATCGAGCAGCTCGAGGAGATCGCTGCCGAGAGCGGCCGGCCGGTGCTGATCGCCGCGCTCTTCCACAACGACGCCGATCCGCAGCGGGTGTTCGGCGAGCTCGATGCCATGGCGGCGGCCCGCGGACGCGGCCACCAGCTGGTGCCGCAGGTGTCGGCCTGCCCGCTCACCATGGACTTCACCCTGCGCTCGGCCTATGTGTTCGAGAGCATCCCGGCCTGGAAGGCCGCCATCGGCGCGTCCCTCGAGGTGCTCAAGCCGCTCTACGCCAGCGCGGCCTTCCGCGAGGCGGTCAAGCGCGACCTGGCCAATCAGCAGGGTCGCGGCCTGTTCAACGGCGACTGGTCGCTGATGCAGGTCTCGGCGGTGGCCGATCCGGCAAACGCCGCGCTCGAGGGCCGCTCGGTGCAGGCCCTGGCCGAGGCCGCCGGCCAGCATCCGCTCGACTGGATGCTCGACTTCGCGCTCGGCGAGAACCTCGCCACCGAGTTCATCGGCCAGCTGCGCAACACCGATCCGGGTGCGGTCGGCCGGCTGGTGGCCGATCCCGCCACCCATGTGGCGCTGTCCGATGCCGGCGCCCACCTCACCTTCCTGTGCGATGCGGCCTTCGGCCTGCACACCCTGGGCTACTGGGCCCGCGACCAGCGCGCCCTGAGCCTGCCGGCCGCGGTGCACAAGCTCACCGGTCACCCGGCCGCGCTCTTCGGCATTGCCGACCGCGGCCTGCTGCGCGCCGGGCTGGCGGCCGACCTGCTGCTCTTCGATCCGGCCACCGTGGGGCGCGGCCGCAACCAGCGTCTGCATGATCTGCCCGCGGGCGCGAGCCGCCTGCGCGGCGAGGGCCAGGGCGGGCGAGGGGTGTGGGTGAACGGCCGGCAGGTGGCCGACGGCAACGGCCTGCTGCCCGAGGCGCCGCGGGCAGGGCAACTGCTGCGCGCGTTCAGCGCCTGAGCGGGGCGCCGCGGGCTGGGCCGCGCCGCGCGGCGCGGCTTGCCGCTGTGCGCCGGGCCGCCCTGAGCGGCGGCCTGCCGCGAACGCTCAGTCTTCGATCGCGAAGCGCATGCCGGCGTGCGCCTGCAGCCGCGCCGCGAGTGCGCCGCCCATCGCCGGCGCGGCCGTGAGCACCCCGCCGCCGCGCGGCACCGGATCGCGCAGCAGACAAAGCGCGCTCTCGGCGATCATCCGCGAGGTACAGCCGTAGCCCGGGTCGCGGTTGCCGCCCACCGCAGCGCGCACGCTGCGGCCGTCGGGCATCTCGGCCACGAACAGCAGGTCGAAGAAGCCGGCCTCGCGCTCCTCGCGACTCGGGCCTTCGCCGGGCTGCGGGCCGCCGCCCTGCGTCATGGAGCGGTCGGCGGCCACTGCCTCGGCCCGCGCCTGCCCCTTCTCGCCGGGCCCGGTCACGATCATCTCGTCGTAGACGAAGTCGCGTCCCCAGGGATGGCCGAGCAGGAAGTTGGAGCGGTGCACATTGCGGGTGTTGATCGGGGCCATCACGAAGGGCGCCACCCAGGCGTCGAGGGCGGGGTCGATCATCGGCTTGTCGCCCCGGGGCTGCGGCGGGCCGCTGAAGCCGGGCGTGAGCGCGAAGGGGTCGCGCAGCCGGCCCAGCACCTGCGGGTCGCGCGCGGCCGCGGCCAGGGTTGCCCGCAGGCTGGCCGCGGTGCCGCCCGAGAAGCCGCCCTTGCTGCGCCGCACCCGGCCCTTGACCCGCGGCGCGCAGGCGCCGAAGCGACGCATGGCTTCCTGCTGCACGAACCACACCCCGAGATCGAAGGGGATGGAGTCGAAACCGCACGAGAACACGATGCGCGCGCCGCTCGCCCGCGCGGTCTCGTGGTGGGCGTCGATCATCTCGCGCATCCAGGCCGGCTCGCCGCAGAGGTCGACATAGTCGGTGCCGGCGGCGGCGCAGGCCGCCACGAGGTCTGACCCGTAGAGCTGATACGGCCCCACGGTGGTGAGCACCAGCTTCGTCTGCGCGGCGAGCGCCTGAAGCGAGGCCGGGTCGGCGGCATCGGCCTGCAGCAGGGGCAGCTGCGGGCTGGCGCCGATCGCGTCGCGCACCGCGGCCAGACGCGCGGTCTGACGCCCGGCCAGGGCCCAGCGCAGGCCGGGCTCGGCGGCGCTGCGCGCCGCGAGGTATTCGGCCACCAGCTGTCCGGTGAAGCCGCTGGCGCCGTAGACGACCAGGTCGAAGGGGCGGTTCTCTTGCATGTCAGCTCCGGGGGCGGGCCGCGG
>NZ_CEXFHW010000088.1:0-15686 GCF_982640115.1 Quisquiliibacterium sp.
GGCCGCCACGCCGGCTGCGGTGCGCGTTCTCGCGCAACTGCGCCAGCTCTGACCGAACTCCGCCTTCGCCCAACCGACCGATCCAGGGGACCTCCGCCATGACCACGCAGCAGAAAGCCACACTCTCGTTCTCGGATGGCACGCCCTCCGTCGAGTTTCCGGTCTACCCGGGCACGGTGGGTCCTGATGTCGTCGACATCCGCAAGCTCTACGGGGCAAGCGGGAAGTTCACCTTCGACCCCGGCTTCCTGTCCACCGCCTCGTGCGAATCGAAGATCACCTACATTGACGGCGACAAGGGCGAGCTGCTCTACCGCGGCTACCCGATCGAGCAGCTCGCGGTGAACTGCGACTATCTCGAGACCTGCTACCTGCTGCTCAACGGCGACCTGCCCAACATCGCCCAGAAGAAGGACTTCGTGCGCCGGGTGACCATCCACACCATGGTCCACGAGCAGATGACCCGCTTCTTCCAGGGCTTCCGTCGTGACGCGCACCCGATGGCGGTGCTGGTGGGCTGCGTGGGCGCGCTCTCGGCCTTTTACCACGACTCCCTCGACATCCAGAACCCCGAGCACCGCTTCATCTCGGCCATCCGCCTGGTGGCCAAGATGCCCACGCTGGTGGCCATGGCCTACAAGTACTCCACGGGCCAGCCGTTCATGTACCCGCGCAACGAGCTCTCCTACTCGGCGAACTTCATGCGCATGATGTTCGGCACCCCCTGCGAGGACTACCACCCCAATGAAGTCCTGGTGCGCGCGCTCGATCGCATCCTGATCCTGCACGCCGATCATGAGCAGAACGCCTCCACCTCCACCGTGCGGCTGGCCGGCTCCTCGGGCGCGAACCCCTTCGCCTGCATCGCCGCCGGCATCGCCACCCTGTGGGGCCCGGCCCACGGCGGCGCCAACGAGGCCTGCCTCGAGATGCTCGACGACATCCAGGCCCAGGGCGGCGTGGCGCGCATCGGCGAGTTCGTGGCCAAGGTCAAGGACAAGAATTCCTCGGTGAAGCTCATGGGCTTCGGGCACCGGGTCTACAAGAACTACGATCCGCGCGCCAAGCTCATGCGCGAGACCTGCTACGAGGTGCTCGGCGAGCTCGGCCTGGAGAACGACCCTTCGTTCGCGCTGGCCATGGCGCTCGAAAAGATCGCCCTCGAGGACGACTACTTCGTGCAGCGCAAGCTCTACCCGAACGTCGACTTCTACTCGGGCATCGTGCAGAAGGCGCTGGGCATCCCCACCTCGATGTTCACCTGCATCTTCGCGCTGGCCCGCACCGTCGGCTGGATCGCGCAGTGGAACGAGATGATCTCCGACCCTGACCAGAAGATCGGCCGTCCGCGTCAGCTCTTCACCGGCGCCACCCGGCGCGATGTCCAGGCGATCGGCAATCGCTGATCCGGCCTGAATCCGGGCCCGGCGTGAGCCCGGGCCCAGGAAAGACAAAGGGCGCCCTAGGGCGCCCTTGTTGCTGAAGGGCGCGCAGGCGTCAGCGCAGCGACTGGTTGATCCGCTCCAGCGCCGCCGAGCCCGGACACAGCTGCGCCGCGCCCATGGTGTTGAAGGGCCTGGCCGGTGTGCTCAGATGGGCATGCAGGTCCTGGGCTTGCGGATCGACATAGAGCAGACCGGTGACCACCTCGCCGCGGGCCTGGTGGGTGGCGATATAGGACATCGCGCCCAGCCGGTCGGTGGCGTCATAGTCGGTGGCGATCTTGCGCAGCCGCAGCACCGAACCGTCGTGCTGGGTGACCTCGGTGACCTCGCCCGGGGCGTAGGCTGCGGTGATTTCCGAGCGGCGCGGCATGAAGTCGATCTTGTTGACCGCCTCGTTGTGCTCGCGCACATAGTCGTAGCTCTTGGTGCTGCCGGCGTGGTTGTTGAAGGCCACGCAGGGGCTGACCACATCGATGAAGGCCGCCCCGGGATGCGCGAGCGCCGCCTTGATCAGCGGCACGAGCTGCTCCTTGTCGCCCGAGAAGCTGCGGCCCACGAAGGTCGCCCCGAGCTGCAGCGCCATGGCCACCAGGTCGATGGGCGAGTCGCTGTTGACGATGCCCTTCTTCGACTTGGAGCCCTGGTCGGCGGTGGCCGAGAACTGACCCTTGGTGAGACCGTAGACGCCGTTGTTCTCGACGATGTAGGTCATGTTCACGCCGCGGCGCATGGCGTGCGCGAACTGCCCCAGGCCGATCGAGGCGGAGTCGCCGTCGCCTGACACGCCCAGGTAGATCAGCTCGCGATTGGCGAGGTTGGCGCCGGTGAGCACCGAGGGCATGCGGCCGTGCACGGTGTTGAAGCCATGCGAGTTGCCGAGGAAGTAGTCGGGCGTCTTCGACGAGCAGCCGATGCCCGAGAGCTTGGCCACGCGGTGCGGCTCGATGCTGAGGTCCCAGCAGGCCTGGATGATGGCCGCCGAAATCGAATCGTGGCCGCAGCCGGCGCACAGGGTGGAGATCTTGCCCTCGTAGTCGCGGCGGGTGTAACCGAGCGAGTTGTAGGGCAGGGTGGGGTGATGGAGCTGGGGTTTGGTGATGTAGGTCATCGCGTGCCCTGGTGTGCGTGCGGTGTGCCGGCTCAGGCAGCCTTGCCGCGGGTGATCGGCTCGACATTGCTGCCGCGGATGCGGTCGCCGATCTCGCGCACGATGAACCGGGCGGTGATCGGCGTGCCGTCGAAGTGCAGGATGGGCACCACGGCGGCCGGGGATGCATCGAGTTCGTTGATCAGCATCGAGCGCAGCTGGCCGTCGCGGTTCTGCTCCACGACGAACACGGTGTCGTGATCCTCGAGGAATCGCTCGACCGCGGCGTCGAAGGGAAAGCCGCGCACCCGCAGCAGGTCGGCATGAACGCCATCGGCCTCGAGCACATCGCTGGCCTCGGCCATGGCCGGGCTGGTCGAGCCGAAGTAGATCACCCCGAAACGGGTCTTCTGCGAGGCCGGCTTGAGCACCGAGGGCGGCACCAGCTTGCGGGCGGTCTCGAACTTGCGCAGCAGCCGGGTGACATTCTCGACATAGTCGGGCCCCGCCTCGGAGTAGCGCGCGAAGCGGTCCTTGGTGGTGCCGCGGGTGAAGTAGGCGCCGCGGTTGGGGTGCGTACCCGGGTAGGTGCGGTAGGGGATACCGTCGCCGTCGACATCGTTGTAGCGGCCGAAGACCTGGCCGGCCTCGAGCTGCTCGTGGGTCATGACCTTGCCGCGGTCGAACTCGCGGGCATCGTCCCAGACAAAGGGCTGGGTGAGGCGCTGGTTCATGCCGATGTCGAGGTCGGTCATGACGAACACCGGGGTCTGCAGCCGGTCGGCGAGGTCGAGCGCCAGCGCCGAGAACTCGAAGCACTCGTGCGGATCCTCGGGCAGCAGCAGCACATGCTTAGTGTCGCCGTGCGAGGCATAGGCGCAGGCGAAGAGGTCGGCCTGCTGGGTGCGGGTGGGCATGCCGGTGGAGGGGCCGCCGCGCTGCACATCGATGATGGTGACCGGGATCTCGGCGAAGTAGGCCAGGCCGATGAACTCGGTCATCAGCGAGATGCCGGGGCCCGAGGTGGCGGTGAAGGCTCGCGCGCCGTTCCAGCCGGCGCCCACCACCATGCCGATCGAGGCCAGCTCGTCTTCGGCCTGCACGATCGCAAACCGGTTCTCGCCGGTCTCCTTGTCGACCCGCAGGCGCGAGCAATAGTTCTGGAAGGCCTCGGCCACTGACGAGGACGGGGTGATCGGGTACCAGGCGCACACGCTGGCGCCACCGTAGACGCAGCCCAGCGCGGCGGCGGCGTTGCCGTCGATGAAGATCTTCTCGCCGACATTGTCGGCACGGCACACCTTCAGATCGCAGGCATCGGCCAGATGCTGCGCGGCGTACTCGTAGCCTTTGCGGAAGGCGTCGAGGTTGGGCTCCATCAGCTTCTGCTTGCCCTTGTACTGCTCGCCCAGCAGCCTGGGCACCACATCGGGTTCGATCTCGAGCATGCAGGCCAGCGCGCCCACGTACATGATGTTCTTGAGCAGCTGGCGCTCCCGCGGATCCTGGTAGGCCGCGTTGCACATCTCGGTGAGCGGCACGCCGATCACATGCACATCGGCACGCACGCGGCCCGGCGCCAGCGGCCGGGTGCTGTCATAGAACAGGTAGCCGCCCGGCTCGATCTCGGCGATGTCCTTGTCCCAGGTCTGCGGGTTCATGGCGACCATCATGTCGACGCCGCCGCGTCGGCCGAGGTAGCCCTTCTCGGTCACCCGAACCTCGTACCAGGTGGGCAGACCCTGGATGTTCGACGGGAAGATGTTGCGCGGGCTGACCGGCACGCCCATGCGCAGGAAGCTCTTGGCGAACATCTCGTTGGCCGATGCCGAGCCGGAGCCGTTGACATTGGCGAACTTGATCACGAAGTCGTTGATGCCGGCGATGCGGCGGGGAGCAGGGGCGTTCATGGCTCAGGCTGCCTTTCGCTGGGGCGTCCGGCATCCCGGGCCGGCGTGGGTCGTGGTCAGCAGGAACTTGTGCATGTCCCAGGCGCCGGTGGGGCAGCGCTCGGCGCACAGGCCGCAGTGCAGGCACACATCCTCGTCCTTGACCATCACGCGGCCGGTCTTCAGGTCGGGCGACACATACAGGCTCTGGTCGGTGTGACGGGCCGGCGCGCGCAGCCGGGTGCGCAGGTCGGCTTCCTCGCCGTTGGCGGTGAAGGTGATGCAGTCGGTGGGGCAGATGTCGACGCAGGCATCGCACTCGATGCACTGGCCGGCGTTGAACACCGTCTGCACATCGCAGTTCAGGCAGCGCTGCGCCTCCTTCAGGGCGGTGGCGGGGTCGAAGCCGAGTTCCACCTCGACCTTGATGTCGCGCAGCGCCTTGTTGATGTCGCGCCAGGGCACCTTGTTGCGGGCTTCGGGCGCCACCTCGTTGTCGTAGCTCCACTCGTGGATGCCCATCTTCTGGGACACGAGATTGACGCCCGGCGCGGGGCGCTCGCGGACATCCTCGCCGTTGAGGAAGCGGTCGATCGACACGGCGGCATCATGGCCATGGGCCACGGCCCAGATGATGTTCTTGGGGCCCAGGGCCGAATCGCCGCCGAAGAACACCCGCGGCAGGGTGGACTGGAGCGTGACCTGGTCGAGCACCGGCATGCCCCAGCGGTCGAACTCGATGCCGGTATCGGCCTCGATCCAGGGGAAGGCGTTCTCCTGGCCGACCGCGATCAGGACATCGTCGCACTCGACGATCGTGTCGGGCTCGCCGGTGGGCACGAGGTTGCGACGGCCCTTGGCGTCGTACTCGGCGCGCACCTTCTCGAAGCTCATCCCGGTGAGGCGGCCGTTGTCGTGGAGGAAGGCCTTGGGCACCAGGAAGTTGAGGATGGGGATGCCCTCGTGGATGGCGTCTTCCTTCTCCCAGGGCGAGGCCTTCATCTCGTCGTAGCCGGAGCGCACGATCACCTTGACGCTGTCGCCGCCGAGGCGGCGGGCGGTGCGGCAGCAGTCCATGGCGGTGTTGCCGCCGCCCAGCACGATCACGCGCCGGCCGATCTTCTCGACATGGCCGAAGGACCGAGGAGAGCCACTCGATGCCCACACGGATGTTGGCCGCCGCTTCCTGGCGACCGGGCAGGTCGAGGTCGCGGCCGCGCGGCGCGCCGGAGCCCACGAACACCGCGTCGTAGCCCTCGGCGAGCAGCGACTTCATGGAGCTGATCTCCACGCCGGCGCGGAACGCCACGCCCAGACTCAGCACATAGCCGGTCTCCTCGTCGATCACCTCGGCGGGCAGACGAAAGCGCGGAATCTGCGAGCGGATCATGCCGCCGGCGCGGGTGTCTCGATCGAACACCGTCACCTGATAGCCGAGCGGGGCGAGGTCGCGGGCCACGGTGAGCGAGGCCGGGCCGGCGCCCACGCAGGCGATGCGCCGGCCGTTGGACCGGGCCGCCGGCGGCGGCAGGCGCGCCGAGATGTCGTCCTTGAAATCGGCGGCCACCCGTTTCAGGCGGCAGATGGCCACCGGTTCGGGCCGCTCCTGCTGCGCTTCCTCGACGCGGCCGCGTCGGCAGGCGGGTTCACAGGGCCGGTCGCAGGTGCGTCCGAGGATGCCGGGGAAGACATTGGACTTCCAGTTGACCATGTAGGCATCGCTGTAGCGCCCGGCGGCGATCAGGCGGATGTACTCGGGAACCGGGGTGTGGGCCGGGCAGGCCCATTGGCAATCGACCACCTTGTGAAAGTAGTCGGGATTGCGGATGTCGGTGGGCTGCAACTTGCTTCCTCCAGCGTCCGGGGCGCGCGAGGGCGCCTTTGTCGGGGATGTCTCCTGCCGGCGCAGTCTATGCCGGGCGTCACGGGGCCGGAAGCCGCCGGCGCAGACGGGAATGTCCGCGATTCATTTGTTGAAACCGGCGATGAGCCGTTTTCGCCGCCAGCCGGCTCGCGCCGCAGGCCGGGCGGTGCGCTCGCGTCATGGCGGGCGGCTCACCCGCGGTGATACCATCGCGGCTCAGCCGAAGACAGACCCATGAACTGAGCCATCGTCATCACTGCCAGAGGTCTCGAACCCTAACCCGGAAGCCGGGTGCGGTTCGTCGATCGTCGCCCCACGCTCATGCGGCGATCGAGCATCTTCGACGAGAAACTCGTTGAGAAAGGTGAAGCGCCATGATGAAAGCATTCCAGTCGAACTCGTACCTGTTCGGCGGCAACGCGCCCTACGTCGAGGAACTCTACGAGAGTTACCTCAACAACCCGGGATCAGTCCCGGAACGCTGGCGCGAATACTTCGACAACCTGCAGCATGTGCCCGCGGCCGACGGCAATCCGCAGACGCGTGACGTCGCCCACGCCCCCATCGTCCAGAGCTTTGCCGAGCGCGCCAAGGACGGCACCCTGCAGCCGCGGGTCATGGGCGGCGATGCCTCCACTGCCCGCAAGCAGGTCTATGTGCAGCAGCTGGTGGCCGCCTACCGATTTCTCGGCTCGCGCTGGGCCGACCTCGATCCCCTGAAGCGCCAGGAGCGCCCGCCCATCCCCGAGCTCGAGCCGGGCTTCTACGACTTCAGTGAAGGCGACCACGCCAACATCTACTCCACCAGCAACACCTACTTCGGGTTCGAGCAGGCCACCCTGCGCGACATCCTGCGGGCGCTGCGCGAGACCTACTGCGGCACCATCGGCGCCGAGTTCATGTACATCGCCGACCCCGCCCAGAAGCGCTGGCTGCAGGAGCGGCTCGAGTCCACCCGCGCCCGCCCCAGCTTCAGCCCCGACAAGCGTCGGCGCATCCTCGAGCGGCTGACCGCCGCCGAGGGCATCGAGAAATACCTGCACACCAAGTATGTCGGCCAGAAGCGCTTCTCGCTGGAAGGCGGCGAGAGCTTCATCGCGGCCATGGACGAACTCATCCAGCGCGCCGGTGAGGGCGGCGTCCAGGAGATCGTGATCGGCATGGCCCACCGCGGCCGCCTGAACGTGCTGGTCAATACCCTGGGCAAGATGCCCGCCGACCTGTTCGCCGAATTCGAGGGTCGCCACGCCGACGATCTGCCCGCCGGCGACGTCAAGTACCACCAGGGTTTCTCGAGCGATGTCTCCACCCCCGGCGGGCCGGTGCACCTGTCGCTCGCGTTCAATCCCTCGCACCTCGAGATCGTCAATCCCGTGGTTGAGGGCTCGTGCAAGGCGCGTCTGGATCGTCGCGGCGACAAGGACGGCTCGCAGGTGCTGCCGGTGATCGTGCACGGCGACGCCGCCTTTGCCGGCCAGGGCGTGGTCATGGAGACCCTGAACCTTGCCCAGACCCGCGGCTACGGCACCTTCGGCACGGTGCACATCGTGATCAACAACCAGATCGGCTTCACCACCTCCGATCCGCGTGACAAGGGCTCGACCACCTACTGCTCCGATGTCGTCAAGATGATCGAGGCGCCGGTGCTGCATGTGAACGGCGACGATCCCGATGCGGTGGTCTACGCCACGCAGATCGCGCTCGATTTCCGGCGCGAATTCGCCAAGGATGTGGTGGTGGACATCGTCTGCTTCCGCCGGCTCGGCCACAACGAGCAGGACACCCCCGCGGTCACCCAGCCGCTGATGTACAAGAAGATCGCCCAGCATCCCGGCACCCGCAAGCTCTATGCCGACAAGCTGATCGCCCAGGGCATCATTCCCGCGGGGCACGGCGACGAACTGGTGCGGCGCTTTCGCGCCGCCATGGACGAGGGCCGGCACACCGCCGACCCGGTGCTGTCCAACTTCAAGGGCAAGTTCGCGGTCGACTGGATGCCCTTCCTGAACCGCAAGTGGACCGATGCCGCCGACACCGCCGTGCCCAAGGCCGAGCTGCGCCGCATCGCCGAGCGGATCACCACGGTGCCCGGCAGCGTGAAGATCCATCCGCTGGTCGAGAAGGTCATCGCCGACCGGCGCGCCATGGCCGCCGGCGACCTGCCGCTCGACTGGGGCATGGGCGAGCACCTGGCGTTTGCCACGCTGCTGTCCTCGGGCTTCGGCGTGCGCCTGTCGGGCCAGGACTCCGGCCGCGGCACCTTCACCCATCGGCACGCGGTGCTGCACGACCAGAACCGCGAGAAGTGGGATTCGGGCTACTACATCCCGCTCGAGCACGTGGCCGACAACCAGGGCCAGTTCACGGTGATCGACTCGGTGCTCTCCGAGGAGGCGGTGCTCGGCTTCGAGTACGGCTACTCCACCGCCGAGCCCAACACCCTGGTGGTCTGGGAGGCGCAGTTCGGCGATTTCGTGAACGGCGCGCAGGTGGTGATCGACCAGTTCATCAGCTCGGGCGAGACCAAGTGGGGCCGGGTCTCGGGCCTGACCATGATGCTGCCGCACGGCTATGAAGGGCAGGGGCCCGAGCACTCCTCGGCCCGGGTGGAGCGATTCCTGCAGCTGTGCGCCGAGCACAACATGCAGGTCTGCCAGCCCACCACGCCGGCGCAGATCTTCCACCTGCTGCGCCGCCAGATGATCCGCTTGTTCCGCAAGCCGCTGGTCATCCTCACGCCCAAGAGCCTGCTGCGCAACAAGGAGGCGGTGTCCTCGCTCGAGGAGTTCTCGCGCGGCGGCTTCCAGACCATCATCGGCGAAACCCAGGCCAGCATCGATCCGCGCAAGGTCCGCAAGGTGGTGCTGTGCTCGGGCAAGGTCTACTACGACCTGCTCGCGGCACGGCGCGAGCGCGAGCTCGATGATGTTGCGCTGCTGCGCGTGGAGCAGCTCTATCCGTTCGCCCACAAGACCTTCGAGAACGAGATGAAGCGCTATCCGGCCGCCACCCAGGTGGTCTGGTGCCAGGATGAGCCGCAGAACCAGGGCTACTGGTTCTATGTGCAGCACCACATCCAGGAGGCCCTCAAGGAAGGCCAGAAGCTTAGCTATGCCGGACGGCCGGCCTCGGCCTCGCCGGCGGTGGGCTACTACGACAAGCACTACGCGCAGCAGAAGGACCTGATCGCCGCAGCGCTGGGCGAGACCCGCAGCCGCGCCCGCAGCAAGACCTGACCGTTGCCGGCCTGGCGCGGACGGCCCCTGGGGGCACGTCCGCGTGCCGGCCGGCCAAACCCATCATCGAATGCCCGGTGGCCGGCGCCCGCGTGATGCGCGCGGGCCGCGCCATGGGCACATCCAGCAAATACCAGCGACAGGAGTCTGGACATGGCATTGATCGAAGTGAAGGTTCCGCAACTCTCCGAGTCGGTTGCCGAGGCAACCCTGCTGCAGTGGCACAAGAAGCCGGGTGAGGCGGTCTCGCGCGACGAGAATCTGATCGACATCGAGACCGACAAGGTGGTGCTCGAACTGCCCGCCCCCGATGGCGGCGTGATCGCACGACAGCTCAAGCCCGACGGCGCCACCGTGGTGGCCGGGGAAGTGATCGCCATCATCGACACCGATGCGGCTGCCGGTGCGGCTGCGGCCGCGGCGAGTGACCCGGCCCCCGCCGGCGCGCCCGCTCAGGCAGCTGCCCCGGCTGCCGCGCCGGTTGCGGCCGCGAGCGGTGGCGCCATGGGTCATGTGGCCATGCCTGCCGCCGCCAAGCTCATGGCCGAGAACCAGCTGTCCGCCGGCCAGGTGAGCGGCACGGGGCGTGACGGCCGCGTCACCAAGGGCGATGTGCTGGCCGCGATCAGCGCGCCGGCACCGGCACCGGCACCGGCGGCCGCGCCAGCCGCGATTCCCGCCGCCTCGGCGCCGGCAGCGCTGCCGCAGGTCAGCGCCCCGATCGACCCCGCCAAGCTCCTCGAGGGCCGGCCCGAGCAGCGCGTGGCGATGTCGCGCCTGCGTCAGCGGGTGGCCGAGCGTCTGGTGCAGTCGCAATCGACCAACGCCATCCTCACCACCTTCAACGAGGTCAACATGCAGCCGGTGATGGACATGCGCCGCCGCTATGTCGATCGCTTCGAGAAGGAGCATGGCGCGCGGCTGGGCTTCATGTCCTTCTTCGTGAAGGCGGCAGTGCACGCGCTCAAGAAGTTCCCGGTGGTCAACGCCTCGGTCGACGGCACCGACATCGTCTACCACGGCTACTTCGACATCGGCGTGGCGGTGGGCTCGCCGCGCGGTCTGGTGGTGCCGGTGGTGCGCAATGCCGATCAGCTCAGCTTCGCGCAGATCGAAAAGCAGATCGGCGATTACGGCAAGCGGGCCGGCGAGGGCAAGCTCGGTCTGGAGGAACTCACCGGCGGCACCTTCTCGATCTCCAATGGCGGGGTCTTCGGCTCGATGCTCTCCACGCCGATCATCAACCCGCCGCAGTCGGCGATCCTGGGCGTGCACGCCACCAAGGACCGCGCGGTGGTGGAGAACGGTCAGGTGGTGGTGCGTCCGATCAACTACCTCGCCCTCTCGTACGACCACCGGATCATCGACGGCCGCGAGGCGGTGCTGTTCCTGGTGGCCATCAAGGAGGCGCTGGAAGATCCGGCCCGCCTGCTGCTCGATCTCTGACCGGAGCCTGGCATGAGCGAAAACATCCATGACCTGATCGTGATCGGCGCCGGGCCGGCCGGGTACATCGCGGCGATCCGCGCCGCGCAGCTCGGATTCAAGGTGGCGGTGGTCGAGAAGTGGCTCAGCCCGGCCGGCACACCCGCGCTGGGCGGCACCTGCCTGAATGTCGGCTGCATTCCCTCGAAGGCGCTGCTTGCCTCCTCGGAGGCCTACGAGCACGCCTCGCACCTCGACGCCCACGGTATCGAGGTGAAAGGGGTGAGCCTGAATCTCGCGAAGATGATCGCCCGCAAGGACGGCATCGTGAGCAAGATGACCAAGGGCATCGAGTTCCTGTTCCGCAAGAACAAGATCACCTGGCTCAAGGGCCATGGCCGCTTCGTGGGCCAGGCCGACGGGGTCTATCGCATGGCGGTCAGCGGCGCACAGGGCGAGTCCGAGGCGCAGGCCCGGCAGGTGATCATCGCCACCGGGTCCAAGGCCCGGCACCTGCCCGGCCTGCCGGTGGACAACCGTCTGGTGTGCGACAACGAGGGCGCGCTGTCCTTCGACGCCGTGCCGGCGCGCCTGGGTGTGATCGGCGCCGGCGTCATCGGGCTGGAACTCGGCTCGGTGTGGCGCCGGCTGGGTGCCTCGGTGACGGTGCTCGAGGCACCGCCCGGCTTCCTGGGGGCCTGCGACGAGGCGGTCTCGAAGGAGGCCTGGAAGATCTTCACCCGCCAGGGGCTGGCCATCCACCTCGGGGTGAAGCTCGGCGAGGTGAGCGTGGGCGAGGCCGGCGTGCGGGTGCCCTACACCGACGCCCAGGGTGCGGCGCAGGTACTCGAGGTCGACCGGCTGATCGTGTCGGTAGGCCGGGTGCCCAACACCGAAAACCTGGGGCTGGAGGCGATCGGCCTGGGCACCGATGCCCGCGGCTTCATCGAGGTCGATGATCATTGCCGCACCCGCCTGCCGGGCGTGTTCGCGATCGGCGATGTGGTGCGCGGCCCGATGCTCGCCCACAAGGGCGAGGACGAGGGCGTGATGGTGGCCGAGCTGATCGCCGGCCAGCAGCCGCACATCGACTACAACTGCATACCCTGGGTGATCTACACCTCGCCCGAGATCGCCTGGGTGGGGCGCACCGAGCAGCAGCTCACCGCCGAGGGGCGCGCCTACAAGGCCGGCCAGTTCCCGTTCGCGGCCAACGGCCGGGCGTTGGGCATGGATGCGGCCGAGGGTTTCGTGAAGGTGCTGGCCGACGCCACCACCGACGAGGTGCTCGGTGTGCACATCATCGGCACCGGGGCCTCCGACCTGATTGCCGAGGCGGCGGTGGCGATGGAATTCCGGGCCTCGGCCGAGGACATCGCGCGGGTCTGCCACCCGCATCCCTCGTTGTCGGAAGTGATGCGCGAGGCGGCACTGGCCACCGATCGCCGCGCGCTGAACATGTGAGCGCGAACGCCGTCGGAGATGTGCGCGCGGCCTACCAGGCCGCGCTCGCCGAGCGTGGCTACCAGGCCGACGCCGCGCAGCTGGCCGCCATCGATAGGCTGCAGCGCCTGCACGATGAACTGGTGGTGTTCAAGGCGCAGCGGGCCAACCCGCTGCGCAAGCTGCTCTCGCGCCCGGCGGTGCCACGGGGCGTGTGGCTGCATGGCGGCGTGGGCCGGGGCAAGAGCTTCCTCATGGACTGCTTCTTCGGCACCGTGCCGGTGGTGCGCAAGTTCCGTGTGCACTTTCACGAGTTCATGCGGGGCGTGCACCGCGAGCTCGACGAGCTCAAGGGCAGCGCCGATCCGCTCGATGAGGTGGCGCGCCGCATAGCGCGCCGCTACCGGCTGATCTGCTTCGACGAGTTCCATGTCTCGGACATCGCCGATGCGATGATCCTCGACCGGCTGATGCGCGGGCTCTTTGCCAACGGCGTCACCTTCGTGATCACCTCCAACTACGCGCCCTCGGGGCTCTATCCCGACGGGCTGCACCGCGATCGCATCCTGCCGGCCATCGAGCTGCTGCAGCGTCAGCTCGATGTGCTCTGCGTCGATGTGGGTGTCGACTACCGGCGCCGCTCCCTCGAGCAGGTGCGCGCCTACCACTGCCCGCTCGGCGCGCAGGCCGACGCCGCGCTGCGCGAGGCTTTCGCGGCGCTGGCCGAGACCCGTGATGACGATCCGCGCCTGCTGATCGAGAACCGCGAGCTGCGCGCGCTGCGCCGTGCCGGCGGCGTGGTCTGGTTCGACTTCCGCACGCTGTGCGGCGGGCCGCGCTCGCAGAACGACTACCTCGAGCTGTCGCGCCTGTTCCACACCGTGGTGCTCTCGGACATCCCGCGCATGAGCGCGGCCATGGCATCCGAGGCGCGCCGCTTCGTCTGGCTGATCGATGTCTTCTATGACCAGCGGGTCAAGCTGCTGATGTCGGCGCAGTGCCCGCCCGAGGAGCTCTACACCGCGGGTGCGATGGCGGTGGAGTTCCAGCGCACGGTGAGCCGCATCGTCGAGATGCAGTCGCGCGAGTACCTCGAGGCGCCGCGTCGCGGCGCCGCAGGCGCGCTCACCTGAGCGCGGCGGCGGGCCTCGGACGGACCCGTCGGCCGGCCTGCGTCGGGACCCGGCAACGCTGTCGTAAGATGCCCGGATGAGCGCTGCCGAGACTGCCGCCCGGCTCCAGCCGCCGGGTCTGAGAGCCCTGATCGCCGTGGTCGGCCACGGCCTGATCGAGCGCGAGGAGCAGGCCCGCTGTCTGGTGCTGGCCCTGCTCAGCGGTGAGCATCTTCTGCTCGTCGGTCCGCCCGGCACCGCCAAGAGCGAGCTGGCGCGGCGCCTGCACCGCCTGGCCGGCGGCGCGTACTTCGAGCGTCTGCTCACCCGTTTCAGTGTGCCCGAGGAGCTCTTCGGCCCCTTGTCGCTCGTCGCGCTCGACGAGGGCCGCTACGAGCGCGAGGTGCGAGGTTACCTGCCCACCGCGAGCGTGGCCTTCCTCGACGAGGTGTTCAAGGCCAATTCGGCCATCCTCAATGCCCTGCTCGGTCTGCTCAACGAACGGGTGTTCGACCAGGGCGCGCAGCGCCTGGCCGTACCTCTGGTGACGCTGGTGGCGGCGAGCAACGAACCGCCTGACGATCCCGGTCTGGCCGCCTTCCACGACCGTTTCCTGTTCCGTTGCCCGGTGCCCCCGGTGAGCGATCAGGCCTTCGGGCAGCTGCTGGTGGCGGGCGCATCCGCGGACGGCCTGCCTATCGGCGCCGATGCATCCACGCGGGCCACGCCCTCGCCACTGGATCTTTCGGCGCTCCAGGCGCTGCGTGAGCGCGCGGCGGCGGTCGCGCTGCCGCCAGCGGTGGTGGCCCTGCTGCTCGCGCTGCGCGAGCGGCTGCGCGCAGCCGCGGTGCCGGTGTCGGACCGCCGCTGGGTGCGGATCGTGGCGGTGCTGCGGGTGGCGGCGCTGGCCAATGGCCGTGATGCCGTCGCGGCGGCCGACCTGTGCGTGCTGCCCTGGCTGGTCTGTGAGCGCGCCGAGGAACACGAGCCGCTGCGCGAATGGCTGGCGGCATCGCTCGGTGCCGGGGCCGAGGTCGATCCGCAGTGGTTGTGGCGGGCCGCGCAGGCCTTCGAGCGGCAGCTCGAGCTCGAGTCGAGCGCGACCGAGCTCGCCTTCGACGATTCCGGCAAGCTTGCGCTCATGCGCTCGGTGGGCGGAGCCGAGGGCAGCGAACTCGGCGAGGGGGCGCCGCGACTGTCGGCCTTCAGCCGGCGCAAGCGTTACAGCGCCGGCCACATCGCGGCGCGGCTGGCACAGATCGATCAGCTGCTCGGCGAGGTCGAGCGCTTCACCAGCACCGCACTGGCTCATGAGCGGCTGCTCGGGGAACAGCTCGCGGCCAATCTCTGGGTCGCGCCGGCCTTCGCGCAGCAGGTCCTTGCGGTGCTGCGGGCCAACTGCGAGCGGGTGCTGGCCTGCCAGGCCGCCTTGCGCGATACCCGCGCCGCCTTTGCCGCGCTGCCGGTCACCGAGGGCGATGACGGGCGGGTGCCCGAGCCGGTGCGGCTCGATGACTGAGTCGTCCGGGCTGCCGCAGGCCGACGACGGCGCCGGTACGCTGTCTGGCGTGCTGTTCGATCCCCTGGCCCTCGAACGCCGCTTCGCGCCGCTTGACGCGCTTGGACGGGCGCTCTGGCTGCCGGCGCTGGTGCACACCGAGTCGGGCTTCTTCGAGCGATTCCCGGCGCTCGCGGCCTGGCGGGAACGCCTGCTCGGGGGTGATGCCCGCCTGGTCGCCTCCGAGGGCTGGCCCGATCCGGCCGTGGCCGAGGCCTTCAATTCCATCCTTGCCGATCCCAGGGTGGGCATGCTCACCCGCGGCCAGCCCGCCGCGGTCGAGCAGCTGCAGCGCATGGCCCTGTGGCACATCGATCGCATCAGCCTGCTCAGCCCGCAGCTGGGTCGCGCCGGCGCGGTGGCCGCCTGCGCCCAGGCATTCCGTGCCGACTGGGCCGAGCGCGGCGAGGAACTGCGCCAGTTCCTGCGCCTGTTCGAGTCGCTCGATGGGGTGCTCAACGCATCGCGCTGGAGCGAGCTCTCGGGCCTGCTGCGCTCACAGGCCTGGCAGGACATGCTCGCGGCGCGCGAGCGCATGGCCGGCATGCCGGGTCTGGCCGCGCTGATCGCCCGGCTGGGGCGGCAGCGCCCCGCCGAGGTGATGGAGCCCGCGCCGGTTGCGCTGCC
>NZ_CEXFHW010000089.1:0-15644 GCF_982640115.1 Quisquiliibacterium sp.
GAACTGCTGCAGCAGATCCGCCGGCAGTTCCGCTTCATCCGCCCCGACGCCTACCTGCGGGTGCGCCGGGTGAGCGACGGCGAGGAGATCGAGCTCGACGGCGTGATCGAGGCCGCGGTCGACCGGCGCGCCGGCCATGCCACCGACGAGCATGTCTACCGCCGCCGCGACCGCGCCCTGCGCGAGGTCTCGGCCGCCTTCCTGCTCGACATGAGCGCCTCCACCGACTTCCCGGTGCCCGATCCGCTGGCCCCCGAACCGCCGCGCGCGCCCGAGCCGCCGCCCGACGCCGAGATGGTCTATGCGTTCTGGAACGACCGCGAGCCGCTGCGGCCCGACCCGCCCAAGCGCCGGGTGATCGATGTCGCCAAGGAGGGCCTGGCCCTGATGGCCCAGGCCCTCGACGGCCTGGGCGACGATCACGCGATCTGGGGCTTCTCGGGCTACGGCCGCGACGATGTCGAGTTCCATGTCGCCAAGGACTTCGGCGAGCCGCTCTCGCCGCGCACCTGGGCCGCGATCGCCGCGATGCAGCCGCGCCGCTCCACCCGCATGGGCCCGGCGATCCGCCATGCGGCCAGCCGGCTGCGTGAGCAGGCCACCCGTCTGAAGCTGCTGATCATGGTCTCTGACGGCTATCCGCAGGACCGCGACTACGGCCCCGACCGCAACGACGACGAATACGGCATCCAGGACACCGCGCGCGCCCTGCAGGAGGCGCAGGCGGCCGGGGTTCAGACCTTCTGCGTGACCATCGATCCTGCCGGGCACGACTACCTGCGCCGCATGTGCCCCGACGCCCGCTACCTGGTCATCGACGAGGTGGCCGACCTGCCCGGCGAGCTGGCCAAGCTCTACCGCGCGCTCACCGCCTGAGACCGACCATGCCCCATCCCACCGCCCGCCAGCTGGTCGCCCGCCTTGCCGCCGGCGAGGTCCGCGCCCTGGACCTCTGCGAACAGGCGATCGCCGCCATCGAGACCGGCGACGGCGCGATCAACGCGGTGGTGGTGCGCGACTTCGCGCGCGCCCGCGAGGCCGCGCGCGCCGCTGACGCGGCCCTGGCCCGGGGCGAGCGCCGCCCGCTGCTCGGCCTGCCGATCACGGTCAAGGAGGCCTTCGATGTGGCGGGTCTGGCCACCACCTGGGGCATCAGCGCCTTCGCCGGCCATCGGCCGACGCAGGACGCCGCGGCCGTGGCGCGCCTGAAGGCGGCCGGCGCGGTGCTGCTGGGCAAGACCAATGTCGCCACCGCCCTGGCCGACTGGCAGAGCGTCAATCCGCTGTTCGGCCGCACCTGCCATCCCGAAGACCCGGCGCGCACGCCTGGCGGCTCCTCCGGCGGTTCGGCCGCGGCCCTGGCGGCAGGCTTCGTCGCGCTCGAGCTGGGCTCCGACATCGGCGGCTCGATCCGGGTGCCCTCGGTGTTCTGCGGGCTGTACGGGCACAAGCCCAGCCTCGAGGTGATCCCCAGCCGCGGCCATGTCTTCCCCGGCAGCTTCGACCGGCCCAACCTCTTCAATGTGGTCGGGCCCATGGCCCGCGATGCCGACGACCTGATCCTGGCCTTCGAGCTGCTCGCCGGCGCCGAGGGCCCGCATGCCACCGGCTGGCAGCTGGCATTGCCGCCGCCGCGCCGCCCGCAGATCGCCGGCCTGCGGGTGCTGGCGCTCAGCCACCATCCCGGCTGCGCCACCGACGCCGCGATCCGCGCCGCGGTGGGCCGGGTGGCCGACACGCTCGCCCGCGCCGGCGCGCAGGTCGTGCACCGGCATCCGCGCTTGCCCGATCTGGCCGCCGGTCAGGCGGTCTACGAAACCCTGCTGATGGCGATCACCACCCGCGGCCTGCCCGACGCGCCCGCGCTGTCGGCCGCGCAGTGGCTCGACGGCCTCGATGCGCGCGCGCAGGCGCGCGTCGACTGGCAGCGGCTGTTCGGCGAGGTCGATCTGGTGGTGGCGCCGGCCTTCGGCACGGCCGCCTTCCGGCATGTCACCGGCCGCGACTGGTCGGCGCGCCGCCTGTCCATCGACGGCGAAGCCACGCCCTACGATCAGCAGCTGGCCTGGCCCGGCGTGGCCACCTTCGCGGGTCTGCCCGCCACGGCGATGCCGGCCGGCCGAACCCCCGAGGGCCTGCCTGCCGGGGTGCAGCTGATCGGGCCCTTCCTGGAAGACCGCACGCCGCTGAGGGTGGCGCAGCTGCTCGCCGCGGCCGGCAGCGACGGGTCGGGCTGACGCCCGGTGCGGGCTCCGTCCGCGCAAGCTACTCCGGCTGGTTCTGCAGCTTGAGGATGCGCTCGATGCGGTCCTCGACCGTGGCGTCGCTGCCGCCCTTCCACTGCAGCACCTGCAGCACCACGCCGTTGGCATCGCGCGGCCGCAGCACCACCTCGCTGCGGTTGCTGAACTCGTCGCGCAGCGGGATGCGATAGCCGTTGGCCTCGATCTGCTCGACGAAGCCGGCAAGATCGTCGACCTCGAGCCCGAGGTGGTGCAGCCCCTCGCCGTGCTTGTCGATGTGCTGGTTGATGAAGCCGTCGGGTTCCAGCGACTGCACCAGCGAGAGCACGTTCTCGCCGATCTGCATGTAGGCTACCTTGACCATGCCCGCCTTCTCGCGCAGCACCTCGGTGCGGATATGCCGGGCGTTGAGCAGCTTGCGGTACTGCTCGGTGGCCTGATCGCAGTCGCGCACCGCGATGGCCACATGATCGATTCGTCGGATGCTGGCCATGCCGGCGTCTCCTGTGACTGAAGTGTCCGGAGTGTAGCCCGCGATGTTCCCGCAGCCCGCCGACTTCCGTGCCGAATCCGATGCCCTGCATGCGCTGCTCGCATCGCTCCCCGATGCCGGCTTCGGCCGCGCCACCCGCTTCAAGCAGTGGACCATCGACGAGGTGCTCACCCATCTCCATCACTGGAACCATGCCGTGCTGCTCTCGCTCACCGACGAGCCGGCCTTCATCGCCTTCATGGCCGACCTGCAGGCGCGGCGGCGGCACACGCCGATGCGCGCGCTCGAGCGCGCCTGGAGCGGCGGCCTGCGCGGGCAGGCGCTGCTCGCGGCCTGGCACGCCCTGTGCGCCACCGTGGCCGAGCGTTTCCAGGCCGACGACCCGAAGCGGCGGGTGAAGTGGGGCGGGCCCGACATGAGCGTGCGCTCGAGCATCACCGCGCGGCTGATGGAGACCTGGGCGCACGGCCAGGCGGTGTATGACCTGCTCGGCGTCGAGCGGGTGGACACCGACCGCATCCGGAACATCGCGGTGCTGGGCATCAACACCTTCGGCTGGACCTTCTCGGTGCACCGGCAGACCCCGCCCGCCGAGCCGCCGCAGGTGCGGCTCACCGCGCCCTCGGGCGCGATCTGGCGCTGGCACGAACACAGCACCAGCGGCCTCATCGAGGGCAGCGCCACCGAGTTCTGCCAGGTGGTCACACAGGTGCGGCATGTCGCCGACACCCGGCTTGCGATCTCGGGCGAAGCGGCGCAGCGCTGGATGGCGATCGCGCAGTGCTTCGCCGGCGGCCCCGAGCAGCCGCCCGCCCCGGGCACGCGGTTCCGGGAACCGGCCGCCGCCTGAGCGCCGTCGCTCGGCGATCCGCGATACTGCCGGACAGCCGCGGCACCCGCGCGACAGCCACGCGGGGAGCATCGCCAGCCCGCTGCCTCGGGCAGACCGGCGCCCCGGCGCCGTGACCGGCACCTGCATTCACTCCCCCAGAGGATCATCCCCATGGACCTGAGCTATTCCACCGAAGAACTCGCCTTTCGCGACGAGGTCCGCGACTGGCTGGCCGGCAACCTGCCGGCCGACATCCGCGAGAAGGTGGTGGGCTACCGCCACCTCTCCAAGGAGGACTTCACCCGCTGGCACAGGATCCTGGCCGCCAAGGGCTGGGCCGTGCCGCACTGGCCGGTGGAATGGGGTGGCACCGGCTGGGATGTCACCCAGCGCTACATCTTCGACGAGGAGTTCGGCCTGGCCGGCGCGCCGGTGCTGCCCAGCTTCGGCCCCAACATGTGCGCCGCCGTGCTGCAGCGCTTCGGCACCGAGGCGCAGAAGGCCCACTACCTGCCGCGCATCCGCAACGGCGACGACTTCTGGGTGCAGGGTTACTCCGAGCCCGGCTCGGGCTCGGACCTTGCCTCGCTCAAGACCCGCGCCGAACGCCAGGGCGATCACTACCTGGTCAACGGCCAGAAGATCTGGACCACCCTGGGCCACTACGGCGACTGGATCTTCTGCCTGGTGCGCACCGACCCCTCGGCCGCCAAGCGCCAGGAGGGCATCAGCTTCCTGCTGATCGACATGAAGACCCCCGGTATCACCGTGCGCCCGCTCATCCTCATGGATGGCGGCCACGAGGTGAACGAGGTGTTCTTCGAGAATGTGAAGGTGCCGCTCGGCAATCTCGTGCACGAGGAGAACAAGGGCTGGACGGTGGCCAAGTACCTGCTTGGCCACGAGCGCATGGGCTCGGCCCGGGTAGGCGCCTCGCGCCGCGAGCTCGGCGCGCTGCGGGCGCTGGCCTCGCGCGAGCTCAAGAACGGCCGGCCGCTGATCGAGGATCCGCGCTTCCGCGACCGGCTCTCGCGGATCGAGATCGAGCTGATGTCGCTCGAGCTCACCGCCATGCGCTTCCTCGACCGCATGCGACGCAGCGGCCAGCCGCCCGGCGCCGATGTGTCGATGCTCAAGATCCGCGGCACCGAGGTGCAGCAGGCCATCACGGAGCTGATGATGCAGGCCGCCGGCCCCGAGGCCCAGCCCTTCGTGGCGGTCGAGGGCGGCGAGGTCGATCCCCTGCATTCCCGCCTTGCGCCGCGCTACTTCAACTTCCGCAAGGCGAGCATCTACGCCGGCTCCAACGAGATCCAGCGCAACATCATCGCCAAGGCCACCCTGGGCCTGTGAGCCGCACGGAGACACCGTCATGAACTTCGAATACACCGAAGAGCAGCAGCAGCTTGCCGACTCCCTGCGCCGCTACCTCGCCAACGAATACGGCTTCGATCGGCGCAAGGCGATCATCGCCTCGCCCGAGGGCGTGAGCGACACCGCCTGGGCCGCCTTCGCCGAGCTCGGCCTCACCGCCATCACCCTGCCCGAGGCCGATGGCGGCTTCGGCGGCGGCGCCGTCGACCTGATGGCACCGATGGAAGCCTGCGGCGAGGCCCTGGTGGTCGAGCCGCTGATCGAGACCATCGGCCTGGGCGCCCGGCTGGTGGCCCGCGCCGGCAACCCGGTGCAGCGTGAGAAGCTGCTGCGCGGCGTGGCCGAAGGCAGCGTGCGCCTGGCCTTCGCCAGCCTGGAGCCGGGCCGGCGCTACCAGCTCGAGCCGCAGACCACCACCGCCCGGGTGCAGGACGGCGCCTGGCTGCTCGAGGGCGAGAAGACCGTCGTGATCGGCGCGCCCTCGGCGCACTGCCTGATCGTCTCGGCGCGCACCGCGGCCGGCATCAGCCTGTTCCTGGTGCCGCACGATGCTGCGGGCCTGAGCCTGTCACCCTGCCGCACGGTCGATGGCCAGCGCGCCGCCGATGTCCGCCTGAGCGGGGTTCGGCTGCCGGCCGACGCCCTGCTCGGCACCGACGGCGAGGCCATGGCCCACATCGAGGAGGCGGTCGACTTCGCCACGGCACTGCTGTGCGCCGACGCGGTGGGTGCCATGAAGCAGGCCACCGATGCCACGCTCGACTACACGAAGAACCGCAAGCAGTTCGGCGTGCCGATCTCCTCCTTCCAGGTGCTGCAGCACCGCATGGTCGAGATGTACATCGGCTGCGAGCAGGCCCGCTCGATGGCGATCCTGGCCGCGGCCCGGGTCGACAGCGCCAGGGATGCCGCCGAGCGCCAGCGGGCGGTCTCGATGGCCAAGGTCAAGATCGCCGATGTCGCGCGGCAGATCAGCCAGGAGTCGGTGCAGCTGCATGGCGGCATGGGCATGACCGAGGAGATGAAGGTCTCCCACACCTTCCGCCGGCTGACCATGATCGCGCAGCGCTTTGGCGATGCCGACCACCACCTCGAGCGCTACGCGGCGCTGAGCTGAGCCGCTGCACGGCGGCCGGGGCAAGGGCCGCCGCCGTCAGCCCCCGGCGCGACCCCAGCCGCTCCTCAGCCGCCTACCAGGTGTCCACCCAGGCGCGGCGCTTGCCGGTGCGCGGCGCCTTGGGCGGCAGCGCCTTCAGGCCGGCCATGATCCAGCGCCGGGTCTCGGCAGGGTCGATCACATCGTCGAGCTCGAACAGCGAGGCGGCGCTCAGCGCCTTGCCCTGCTCATACATGCCCGCCACCCGCTTGTCGTAGGCGGCCTTGCGCGCCACCGGGTCTTCGATCGCCGCGAGCTCGTTGCGGTAGCCCAGCTTCACCGCGCCTTCCAGGCCCATGCCGCCGAACTCGCCGGTGGGCCAGGACACCGCAAAGAAGGGCGCGTGAAAGCCCCCGCCGGCCATGCCCTGCGCGCCCAGCCCGTACCCCTTGCGCAACACCACCGTGAACACCGGGATCTCGAGGTTGGCGCCGATCACGAAGGGCCGGCAGCAGTGGCGCACCAGCGCGGTCTTCTCGTAGTCGGGACCCACCATGTTGCCCGGCGTGTCGCACAGCGACAGCAGCGGGATGTCGAAGGCGTCGCACAGCTGCATGAAGCGCGCCGCCTTGTCGGCGGCATCGCTGTCGATCGCGCCGCCGAGATGCGCCGGGTTGTTGGCGATCAGGCCCATCGGCCGGCCCTCGACGCGCAGGAAGGCGGTGATCATCGAGGGGCCGAAACGCGGCCGCAGCTCGAGCACGCTGTCGGTGTCGGCCAGCAGCCGGATGACGGTGCGCACATCGTAGACCCGCAGCCGGTTCTCGGGGATCACCGCGCGCAGCTCGCGTTGATCGGCGCAGGTCCAGTCCTTCACTGCGCCCTGGAAGTACGACAGGTACTGCCGGGCCACGCGCACCGCCTCGGCCTCGTCCTTCACCGCGATGTCGACCACACCGTTGCGGGTCTGCACATCGATCGGGCCCACTTCCTCGGGACGGTACACGCCCAGGCCGCCGCCCTCGATCATCGCCGGGCCGCCCATGCCGATGGTCGCGTTCTCGGTGGCGATGACCACATCGCAGCAGCCGAGCAGCACCGCATTGCCGGCGAAGCAGCGACCCGAGGCGATGCCCACCAGCGGCACCAGGCCGCTCAGCCGCCCGAAGCGCTGGAAGGCCTCGGTGATCAGGTTGGCCGCGAAGACCTGATCGGTGTCGCCAGGCCGCCCGCCGCCGCCCTCGGCAAACAGCACCAGCGGCAGCCGCCACTGGTGGGCAATCTCGAACATGCGGTCCTTCTTGGCGTGGTTCTTCTTGCCCTGCGTGCCCGCCAGCACGGTGTAGTCGTAGGACATGGCCACGCAGCGCGATTCGGTCTCGGGGAAGAGCGCGCCATTGACATGGCCCAGGCCCATCACCATGCCGTCGGCGGGCGTGGTGCGGATCAGTTCGTCCATCGGCATGCGCAGCCGGCGCGCCGCGATCACCAGCGAGCCGTACTCGGTGAAGCTGCCGGGGTCGCAGAGATCCTCGATGTTCTCGCGCGCGGTGCGCTGGCCGGTGCGCCGGCGCTTGGCCACCGCATCGGGTCGCGCGGCGTCCTGCGTGAGGGCCTGGCGGGCGAGCACCTCGGCCAGATCGGGACGGATGTGGTCGAGGTCGACCGCCGCCTCGGCCTGACGGGCCTGTCCGCTCGTCGCGACCGGCTCCAGGAAGAGGAGCGGCTGGCCTTCAAGCAGCGGATCACCCGGCCCGGCGAGCAGCTCGCGCACGATGCCGCCGGTGAGCGCCTCGATGACATGCTCCATCTTCATCGACTCCATCACCAGCAGCGGCTGGCCGGCGAGCACGGTGTCGCCCACCGCCACCGACACGCTCACCACCGTGCCCTGGATCGGCGCGGGCAGGGCCACGCAGCCCTCGGGCGCGTCGGCGGCATCGGGCCCCGCCGCGGCCACCGGTTCGGCCGGCATCGGCGCAGCGGCCACGCCGGCCTGGGCGTCCTCGCGGCCGTGGCGCAGCACCGCCAGCGGGTCGCTGCGATCGACCTGGGCGCCGGCCCGGCGCGGGCCGCCCGAGGCCCGCGCGCCGCTGTCGTGGAAGAGCTTCTGATGGACCGCGTCGGCCGCGCTGAGCGCGGCGGCATGACGCTCGATGAAGCGGGTATCGATCGCGCCCTCGAGGAAGGCCGGCAGGCGCAGCAGGTTCTGCAGCATCGGCAGATTGGTGGCCAAGCCCTCCAGCCGGAACTCGCACAGCGCCCGGTAGGCCCGCGCCGCCACCTCGGGCAGGCCGCCGGCGCGGGCATGCACCACCAGCTTGGCGAGCAGCGAGTCGTAGCGCGGACTGGTGCGATAGCCGGCGTAGCCGAAGGTGTCCACCCGCACCCCGGGTCCGAGCGGCGGCTCGAACACCGTGAGCGTGCCGCCGGCCGGCTTGACCGTGCCCTGCGGCGTGAGCGTCTCCATGTTGATGCGCAGCTGCATCGCCATGCCCAGGGGTGCGGGCGACTGGCCGGGGGCAAGGCCCAGCTCGACCAGGCTCGCGCCGGCGGCCAGCCGCAGCTGGGTCTGCACCAGGTCGACGCCGGTGACCTCCTCGGTGACGGTGTGCTCCACCTGCAGACGCGGGTTGGCCTCGATGAAGGCGAAGCCGGCCTGCGCCCGGCCGGCGGCGTCGACCAGGAACTCGAAGGTGCCGACATTGCGATAGGCCACCTCGCCAGCCATGCCGAGAGCCGCCGCCAGCAGGCGCTCGCGCAGCGCCGGGTCCAGGCCGGGCGCCGGCGCGATCTCGACCACCTTCTGGCGCTCGCGCTGCAGGCTGCACTCGCGCTCCCAGAGATGGGTGACCGCGCCCGAGCCATCGCCGAGCACCTGCACCTCGATGTGCCGCGCGGACTCGAACAACCGCTCGACATAGACCTCGGCATTACCGAAGGAGGCCAGCGCCTCGGAACGGCAGCGCTCCCAGGCAGACGGCATCTCGGCGGCCGAGCGCACGATGCGCATGCCGCGGCCGCCACCACCGGCGACCGCCTTGACCATCACTGCCGCCTCGCCACCCGGCCCGCCCTGCTGGCTCTCGAAGAACGCCAGGGCCTCATCGAGGCGGGTGGGCCCGGCGGTGCCGGGCATCACCGGCACCCCAAGGCGCGCGGCCAGCGCCCGCGCCTTGGCCTTGTCGCCGAAGAGGTCCAGGGTCTGTGGCGAAGGGCCGACGAACACCAGCCCGGCCTGCGCGCAGCGCTCGGCGAAGGCGGCGTTCTCGCTCAGGAAGCCGTAGCCGGGATGGACCGCATCGCAGCCGGTGGCCTGCGCCGCCGCGATCACCGCCTCGATGTCGAGGTAGGCCGCCACGCCGGTGCCGGGCAGGGCCACGCTCTCGTCGGCCTTGCGCGCGTGCAGCGAGGCGGCATCGTCCTGGGCGTGGATGGCCACGGTGCGGATGCCCAGGCCGGCAGCGGCCCGGGCAATGCGGATGGCGATCTCGCCGCGGTTGGCGATCAGCAGGGTCTTCAGGCTCATGGCGGATGGGCGGCCGGCGGACCGCGCAGGACAGGGTGGACGGGAAACGGCAGCGCGGCGTTCAGCGCCGCTTCATGGTGGGATCGAGCGCGATGCGCACCGACTCCCCCAGCGCGTTGAAGCTGAGCGCGGTGAGCAGGATGGCGATGCCCGGCGCATACATCTGCTCGGGCGCGATCTCCATGTACTGGTAGGCGCGGGCGAGCATCGCGCCCCAGCTCGGCGTGGGCGGCTGCACGCCCAGACCCAGGAAGCTCAGGCTCGCCTCGGCAAGCAGGGCCACCGCCAGCAGCAGCGTCACCTGCACGATCACCGGCTGCACCGCATTGGGCAGGATGTGGCGCACGAGCAGCCGCGGCAGGCTCGCGCCGAACACCCGCGCCGCGTCCACATAGAGCTCCTGCTTGACGATCAGGGTCTGGGCGCGCGCCAGCCGGGCGAGCTGCGGCGAGAACACGATGCCCACCGCGATCATGCTGTTGGTGAGGCCGATGCCCAGCGCGCCGGTGACCGCAATGGCCAGCACGATCGCCGGGAACGAGAGCAGGGTGTCGATCAGGCGGCCGATCACATCGTCGACCCAGCCGCCCAGGAAGCCGGCGAGCAGGCCCACCGGCAGACCGATCACCAGCCCCACCGACACCGCCAGGAAGCTGGCGTAGAGCGTGGCCGGCGCGCCATGGATCAGCCGGCTGAAGACATCGCGGCCGAGATCGTCGGTGCCCAGCAGATGGGCGGCGCTGGGCGCGAGCAGGGTGTTGTTCACATCCTGCTGGGTGGGCGGATAGGGCGCGATCTGGGTCGCGAAGACCGCCACCACCAGCAGCGCGAGCAGGAACGAGAGGCTCAGCGCCGCCCGCAGGTCACGGCGCAGCCAGCGCGCCAGCCGCACCAGCCGCCCGGCCGGGCCGGGCGTGTCGGGCCGGTCGGCCGGACCGCTGTCGGGCGCAGCGCCCGGTGCCTGCGGCGCGCTCATCGCCGCCCCACCCTGGGATCGACCACGGTGTAGAGCAGGTCGATCACCAGATTGAGTGTGATCACGATCAGCACCATGGCCAGCACCACCCCCTGGATCACCGGAAAGTCCTTCTGGATGGCCGAGGCCACCACCATGCTGCCCACCCCCGGAATGGCGAACACCGCCTCGATCACCACCGTGGCGCCGAGCAGCCGGTTGAACATCAGGCCGATGACGGTGAGCAGGTTGACGCTGACATTCTTCAGGCCGTGGCGCCACAGGATGGCCGAAGGCGGCAGACCCTTGGCGTGAAGCGTGCGCACGAACTGCGAGGACAGCACCTCGACCAGCGAGCCGCGCAGCTGGCGGGCGACCTCGGCGATGCCGCCGGCGGCCAGCGCAAGGGCGGGCAGCGTGGCCGCCTTGATCGAGGCCATGGGGTCCTTGGCGAAGACGACCGCCCCGGTGGCCGGGAACCAGCCCAGCCCGAGCGCGAAGATCGACACCAGCAGCATGGCCAGCCAGAAGTTGGGCAGCGCCACACCGAGCGAGGCCACGCTGGTGACGAAGGCATCGACGCGGCTGTTCGGGCGCAGCGCGGCGAGGATGCCCATCGGCACGCCGATCAGCAGCGACACCGACAGCGCCATCAGCACGATCTGCAGCGTGGTGGGGAATCGGGTGAGGATGGAGCGCAGCACCGGCTCGCCCGAGAGCATCGACTTGCCCAGATCGCCCTGCACCGCGCCCCACAGCCACTGACCGTACTGCACCAGCAGCGGCCGGTCGAGGCCGTAGAGCCGGCGCAGCTCGGCGATGCGCGCCTCGCTCGCGCTCTCGCCGGCCAGCGTGACCGCGATGTCGCCCGGCACCAGCTGCATCAGCCCGAACACGATGAAGGTGGCAAGCACGATCACCGGCACGAACTGCAGCAGGCGCCAGCCGATCAGCTTCCAGCGGTCACGGGCGAGCATGGCTCAGCGGCTCCGCAAGACCAGGGCGGGTGCCGCAGCGCACCTATTCGGAGAGCCAGACATTCTCGAACTTCGGCTTGCCGAGCAGGTTGGGCTTGTAGCCTTGCACCTTCTTCGCGCTGGCATCGAGCTCGAGCTGGAAGCACAGCGGCGCCACCAGCGAGAGGTCGCTGATGATCTTCATCACCCGGCCGAGCTCGCGCTTGCGCACCTCCTGGTCGGTCGAGGCGCGGCTCGACAGCAGCGCGGCAGACAGCTCGAAGGAGGGTTCGGCCTTGCCGGCATTGAAGTAGGCGTTCTTCGCGTACATGAGCGAGAAGGTGAGCGACGGGTCGGGGCGGCCGGTCCAGGCCGAGAGCAGGCCGTCGCCCTCCTGGCGGAAGAAGCGCGCGCTCATGTCGGCGATGCTGCCGTTGTTCCACTTCACCCGGATGCCGGCCTTGCGCAGCTGTTCCATGAACACCTCCTGACGCTGCACCGAGCGCTGGTCGGTGTAGCCCAGGAAGGTCAGGTCGATGCCGTCCTTGTGGCCGGCCTCGGCGAGCAGCTTGCGGGCTGCGTCCACATCATGCGGCCAGGCATTGACCAGCGACTTGTCGTAGGCCCAGTGGGCGCTTGGCAGCTGCGTCCAGGCCACCTCGGCCAGCCCTCCCATGGTGGCCTTCACGAAAGCCTCGCGGTCGATGGCGTGGTTGATGGCGCGACGCACCTTGGCGTCGTTGAGCGGCGCGCGCCCGTAGTTCATGTAGAGCTGGATGCAGTACAGCGTGGGCCCGCTGTTGGAGTGCAGCTTGCTGCGATCGACCACCGCGCGCTGCTGCGGCGAGAGGAAGTACACATAGTCGTTCTGGCCGGCCACCACCGAGCGCAGGCCGGTGTTGACCTCGATGATGATCTGCATCTCGATGCCGTCCAGGTACGGCATGCCGGGCTTCCAGTACTTGTCGTTGCGGGTGACCGAGACCTTCTCGCCGTCGGCCCAGTTCACCAGCCGCCACGGACCGGTGCCCACCGGCTTGCGATCGTGTTCGTTGCCCAGCGCCTGCACCGCCTTGGGCGAGGCCATCATGCCGGCCCGGTCCGACAGGATCAGCGGCAGGGCGGCATCAGGCTGGTTCAGCCGCAGGGTGACCCCATGGCTGCCGGTGACCTCCACCGAATCAATGGTGGCAAGGTCGGCCTTGATGTTGGAGCGCTGGCCGGTGCGCGAGCGGTCGAGGTTGAATTTCACCGCCGCCGCGTCGAAGGGCGTGCCGTCATGGAAGACCACGCCCTTGCGCAGGTTGAGCACCATGGTGCGCGGATCGGGAAAGCTCCAGGACTCGGCCAGGCCCGGCTTGGCGCGCAGGGTCTCGTACTCCCACTCGATCAGGGTGTCGAAGATCGTGTAGAGGAAGACATGGTCGGTGCCGGCGCCGCCGGTGGCGGGATCGAGGCTCGAGGGGTTGGCGGGTGCGGCCACCTTGAGCACGCCGCCACGGCGCGGCGCGCCCTGGGCCAGCGCCATGGCCGAGGGCCCGGCGGTGAAGGCGCCGGTGATCAGGCCGATCATCTCGCGGCGGGTCACGCGCACCGGCTGCTCGGCGGACTCGTCGGCGGGGGGGAAGGACATCGGGTTCATCAGCACTCTCCGTCAGGAACTGGCCTCGGGGCCGGGTACGAAATGACAGGCCACCCAGTGGCCGGGGGACACCTCACGCCAGGCGGGCTCGCGCGTGGCGCACTCCGGAGCGGCGCCGGGGCAGCGGGTGCGGAAGCGGCAGCCCGACGGCGGATCGATCGGGCTGGGTATCTCGCCGACCAGGATCTGTTTCTCGGTGGTGCGCATGGCCGCGGGCAGCGGCACCGGCTCCGAGGACAGCAGCGCCTGGGTATAGGGATGGCGCGGCGCATCGGCCAGCGCCTGGGCATCGGCCAGCTCGACGAAGCGGCCGAGGTACATCACCGCGATACGGTCGCTGACATGCGAGACCACGCCCAGGTCGTGGGTGATGAAGACATAGGTCAGGCCGAACTCGCGCTGCAGGTCGGCGAACAGGTTGAGCACATCGGCCTGGATCGAAACATCGAGCGCGGCCACCACCTCATCGCAGACGATGAGCTTGGGGCGCAGCATCAGCACCCGGGCGATGTTCACCCGCTGCTTCTGCCCGCCGGAGAGTTCGTGCGGATAGCGGTCGGCGTACTCGGCGCCCAGGCCCACCCGCTCGAGCGCGGCGCGGGCCCGCGCCCGGCGCTCGGCCAGCGGCACGCCACCGGCGATGTCGAGCGGCTCGCGCACCGAATCACCGATGGTCATGCGCGGGTTGAGCGCCGCGTTGGGGTCCTGGAACACCACCTGGTAGTCGCGGCGCAGGCGGCGCAGCGCCGCTGCGCCGAGCTGATGCGGATCGGTGCCGCCCAGACGCAGACCACCGGCGGTGGGCTTGAGCAGCATCACCAGGGCCCGCCCCAGGGTGGACTTGCCCGAGCCCGATTCGCCGATCACGCCGAAGGTCTCGCCGGCGCGCACCGCGAAGCTCACGCCATCGACCGCCTTGACGCTCTCGCCGCCCTTGCCGGTGGCGAAATGCACCTTCAGATCCTCGACCGTGATCAGCGGCTCGCGCGGGGGCAGACCGGCGCCGATCATGCCAGCGCCCCCGGCAGGGCCAGCTCGCTCTGGCGGATGCAGCGGGCGCGGCGCCCCGAATCATCAACCGGCTGCAGCGCCTGCGGCTGTCCGCAGTCGGGGCCGGCGTGGGCGCAGCGCGGCTGGAAGCGGCAGCCCGAGGGCATCGCGGTGAGCGAGGGCACGCGGCCGGGCACCGAAGGCAGCACCGACTTGCGCGGACTCAGGCGGGGAATGGAGCGCAGCAGGCCCGAGGTGTAGGGATGGCGCGGTCGCACCAGCGCATCATCGACCCGCGCATCCTCGACCACCTCGCCGGCGTACATGGTGAGCAGGCGGTCGCAGGTCTCGGCCACCACGCCGAGATCGTGGGTGATGAAGAGCAGCGCGGTGCCCGAGCGCCGGCTGAGATCGGCCAGCAGGCGGATGATCTGGGCCTGGATGGTCACATCGAGCGCGGTGGTCGGCTCGTCGGCGATCAGCAGACGCGGCTCGCAGGCCAGGGCGATGGCGATCATCGCGCGCTGGCGCATGCCGCCGGAGAGCTGGTGCGGGTACTCGTCGACCCGGCGCTGCGGCAGCGGAATGCCCACCGCGTCCAGGGCCTGGATGGCCTGCTCGCGGGCCTGGCGACGCGTGAAGCCGCGATGGGTGCGCAGGCTCTCGGCGATCTGCTCACCCACCGTGAAGACCGGGTCGAGCGCGCTCATGGGCTCCTGGAAGATCATGCCGATGCGCGCCCCCCGGATCGCGCGCATCTCGCGCGGCGAGAGGGTGAGCAGGTCGCGGCCCTCGAACTCGATGCGGCCGGTGACCCGGCTGGAGCGCGCCGGCAGCAGCCCGAGGATGGACAGCCCCGTGATGGTCTTGCCGCAGCCGCTCTCGCCGACGATGCCCACCCGCTCGCCAGGCTGCAGACTGAAGTCGATGCCGCGCGTGGCCTGCACCTCGCCCTGCGGGCCGCGGAAGGCGATCGACAGATCGCGCACCGCGAGCAGCGGTGCGGCAGATGTGGCGTCGGTGGCGTTCATGCGGACATGGCCGGCGGGGGCGTCAGGTCGGGCCGGCGTCAGGCGGCACGGGCATTGCGCTTGCGCTGCGCCGGCGGCAGCGGCATCTCGCCGATCACGCCGGCTTCGGTCAGCCGCCCGAGATCGGCCTCGGTCAGGCCGAGCACGCCGGTGAGCACCTCGCGGTTGAACTGGCCCATGGTGGGCGCCGGCCAGCGCACCGGCGGCGGCACACCGCCCTGACGGTAGGGCGGGCTCACCAGCGAATGCAGGCCGACCACCGCACGCTCCACCCGGCGGATCACACCGCGAGCGACCAGATGCGGATCGGTGTAGAGCGCCACCGGGGGCAGCACCTCGCCGGCCGCCACGCCGGCCTGCTGGAGCCGCCGCATGGCGTCGTGGGCAGGACGCGCGGCGCACCAGGCACTCAGGACCTGATCGATGCGATCGGCCTGCGCGCGCCGGCCGGCCGCCTCGGCGAGCGCGGGATCGGCGGCCAGTTCGACCGCGCCGATGGCCGC
>NZ_CEXFHW010000090.1:0-15417 GCF_982640115.1 Quisquiliibacterium sp.
TCGAGCGCATCGTGGTCACCCACGGCGACACCAACGAGACCCCGTTCTCCACCGGCACCTATGCCTCGCGCTCCATCGTCATGGCCGGCGGCGCGGTGTCCAAGGCCTGCGAGGTGCTGGTCGCGCGGGTGCGGCCGCTGGCCGCCCATCTCGGCGCGGGCGCGCCCGATTCAGTGCGCCTGCAGGACGGCCGTTTCATCGGCGATGCCGGCGAGGTCAGCTGGCAGCAGCTTGGCGAGGCCTGGTACCACCGGCCCGAGCGCCTGCCGCCCGAGATGCACACCGGCGGGCTCGAGGTCACCGAGAGCTACAAGCCGGCGGTCGACACCGGCGTGTTCAGCTACGCCAGCCACGGCGCGCTGGTCGAGGTCGACCCCGGCAGCGGTCAGGTGAAGCTGCTCGATTACGCCATCTCCGAAGACTGCGGCACGCTGGTCAACCCCATGATCGTCGAGGGCCAGACCATCGGCGGCGCGGTCCAGGGCATCGGCACCGCGCTCTTCGAAGAGATGCCCTACGACCGCTCGGCGCAGCCGCTTGCCTCCACCTACGCCGACTACCTCCTGCCCGGTGCGGCCGAGATGCCCACCATCCGCATCGACCACACCGAGACACCCTCGCCGCATACCCGGCACGGCATCAAGGGCGTGGGCGAGGGCGGCGCCATCGCGCCGCCGGCGGCCATCCTCAACGCGGTCAATGCCGCGCTCGCCGAGTTCGGCGTCGAGTTCGCTGAAACCCCGCTCACGCCGCGCCGGCTGATCGGCGGGCTGCTGGCCGCCCGAGGCAGCGCATGAAGGCCGCCCCCTTTGCCTGGCAACGGCCGGCCAGCCTGCCCGCGGCGCTGCAGGCCCTGCAGGCCGAGGGCAGCAGTGCGGTGGGCGGCGGTCAGTCGCTCGGCCCCATGCTCAACCTGCGCCTGGCCCGTCCGGCCGCGCTGGTCGATCTGCGTCGCCTGCCCGAGCTGCGCGGCAGCGCGCTGCAGGATGGGGTCCTGCGCCTGGGTGCTGCCGTCACCCACGCCGAGATCGAAGACGGCCTGGTGCCCGACACCACCCGCGGCATGCTGCCCACCGTGGCCCGCGGCATCGCCTACCGCGCGGTGCGCAACCGCGGCACGCTCGGGGGCAGCCTGTGTCACGCCGACCCGGCCGCCGACTGGGTCAACGCCCTCATGGCGCTGGGCGCCACGGTGAGCCTGAGCAGCCCGCAGGGTACGCGGCGCCTGCCACTGGAAGACTTCATCATCGCCGGCTATGCCACCGCGCTGCAGCCTGGCGAGGTGCTCACCGAGGTCGAGCTGCCGGCCTTCGGCCCGGGCCTGAGCTGGGGCTATCACAAGCTCTGCCCCAAGGTGGGCGAGTTCGCCGACGCGATCGGCGTGGTGGTGGTCGATCCCGGCATCGGCTTCTGCCGGGTGCTGGTGGGCGCCATCGAGACCCGCCCGGCGCTGCTGCCTGACGCCGCCGGCCTGCTGCGCGAGGCCGCGCAGGCCCCTGACCCGCACGCCCTCTTCTCGGCCGCGGTCACCCGCGCCTGCCCGGGCGCAGACCCGGTCTTCATTCACCAGCACGCGGTGGCGCTGGTGCGCGCCCTCGCCCAGATGAACGCCCGCCAGCCATGATCACCCAGCTCGTCCAGCTCAGCGTCAACGGCGAGCGCGTGCAGCGGGTCTGCGAGCCGCGCACCCACCTCGGCGACTTCCTGCGCAAGGAGCTCGGCCTCACCGGCACGCACCTGTCCTGCGAGCACGGCGTGTGCGGCGCCTGCACCGTGCTGATCGACGGCGCGCCGCAGCGCTCGTGCATCACTTTCGCGGTGGCCTGCGAAGATGCCGAGGTCACCACCATCGAGGGCTACGGTACCGATCCCATCATGGCGGCGCTGCGTCGCGCCTTCCATGAGCACCACGCCCTGCAGTGCGGCTACTGCACGCCCGGCATGCTGTGCACCGCCCGCGACATCGTGCTGCGCCTGCCCGGGCCCGATCCGCAACGGGTGCGCAACGAGCTCGCCGGCAACATCTGCCGCTGCACCGGCTATGTCGGCATCGTCGAGGCCATCAGCGCGGTGCTGCAGGCCAAGGCCAGCGGAACGCTGACCATGCCCGCCGCGCAGCCCGCGCCGGCCGCGGGCCTGGGTCACGGCGCGGGTCAGGCCAGCGTGCTGCCCGCGGCTCCCGCAGCCACCGCGGCCACCGCGGTCACCGCAGCCACCGCGGCTCCCGGGGTTCACGCCACGCCGGTGGCTGCGCCGCCTGACGCCGCTGCGGCAGCCGCCACGCCAGCGCCCTCTGCCGCGGGCGCGGCCGGCGCCGATGCCCCCGCCACCTTCCCCGCCTGGACTCCCATCGTCCTGCCCGAGCACGGCGACTGGATCACCGTCACGCAGTCGCTGGCCCTGCCGGTGGCCCCCGACGCGGTCTGGCAGCGCCTGCAAGACCTGCCTCTGGTGGCGCGCTGCCTGCCCGGGGCGCGGGTGCTGCGCCATGAGGCCGAGCGCGCCGAGGGTCAGATCGACATCCGCTTCGGCCCCATCACCGCGGCCTTCGCCATGCGCGCCGAGCTCTTCCTGCAACCCGAGTCTCGCACCGGGCGCATGCATGCCGAGGGCACCGACCGCTTCAGCGGCACGCGGGTGCAGTCACGCCTGAACTACCAGGTGCTGCCCGAGGGCGAGGGTGCGTGCCGGCTCGCCCTGCAGCTCGCCTTCCAGCTCGCCGGGCCGCTCGCGCAGTTCTCGCGCAGCGGGCTGGTCACCGACTATGTCAACGAACTCGCGCGCCGCTTCGGCCGCAACCTCGAGCAGGCGGCGCTTGCCGGCCAGCCCGGTGCCGCGGCCCCGCCCGAGCTGCCGGCCGACAGCGGCCAGGCACCCAGCCTGCTCACGCTGCTCTGGGCGCGCCTGCGACGCTGGCTCGGTCTGTCCTGAGCTTCCCTGACAGGCCCCGATGCCGCCATGAGCCCCAACGCCAGCCCAAGCCCCGATGCCTCGCCGAGCGCTCACGAGGCGGCCACCCCAGACGCCTCCACCGAGACCTTCCGCAACGCGTTCCGTCAGGCCGTGCCGGCCGGGTACAGCGGCATTCGCCACGGCCTGGGCATTCTGGGCATCGGCCTGGTGCTGATCGGGCTTGCGCTGGCCGGGCTGCAGGGCCCGGTGCGCGCCTGGGAGTGGGCCTTTGCCGTGCCGGTGGTGCTCATCTGGAACGGCCTGGAATGGCTGGGCCACCGGGCGCTGCACCGGCCTGGCCGCGGCCCGCTCGCCCGCGCGCTCTACGCCCGTCACACCCTCACCCATCACCGCTTCTTCACGCGGCAGGCCGGCGCGCTGCGCGACAGCCGCGACCTGAAGATCGTGTTCTTCCCCTGGTTCGCCATCCTGCTGCTCACCGCCATGGCGCTGCCGGCGGTGCTGCTGACCGCGCTGGTGGTCTCGGTCAATGCCGCGCTGGTGTCGCTCATGGCCTGGGTGGGCATCTACCTGGTCTTCGAGTTCATGCACCTGTGCGCCCACCTGCCTGAAGGCGCACGGCTGGCCCGCGTGCCGGGCCTTGCCGCCATGCGCCGCCATCACCTCGCGCATCATGATCCCCGGCTCATGATGCAGGCCAACATGAACTTCACCCTGCCGCTGGCCGACTGGCTGGCCGGCACCCGCCAACCCTGACCACACCCCTCACCGGAGAACACCGCTTGATCACCGTGCTTCATGAAGACCGCTGCACCGACCTGCCCGGGGCCGTGCCCGCAGGGCAGTCGCTGTGGCTCACCCGAGACGAGATCGCGCAGGCCACCGGCTGGGACTGGAAGCCCGAAGGCCTGTGCAAGGACGACACCTGCGTGCCGGTACCCCGCGCCCGCGCCGAGGCCCTGGTGCGTGGCGATCGGCTCGACCTCGCCGGCATGTGGCGTCATCTCGGCCAGCCGCTCGCGGCCAACCCCGGCGGCGAGCACTGGGTGCTCGGCACCGGCGCGACCGAGCGCGGCCAGGCGCTGGCCAGCCTGCAGGCGCCCGACTTCGAGCTGCCCGACCTCGACGGCCGGATGCACCGGCTTTCCGATCACCGCGGCCGCAAGGTCTTCCTGGCCACCTGGGCCTCCTGGTGAGGTTGCCGAACCGACCTGTCCGTGTGGCAGGCACTGTTCGAGGAACTTCAATCGCAGGGCTTCATGGTGCTGGCCGTGGCGCTCGATCAACCCGAGGCGGCCGCGCCCTGGGTGGCGGCGGCCAAACCCACCTATCCCTGCCTGATCGACCGTGAGCATCGGGTGGCCGAGCTCTACAACCTGGTGAATGTGCCCGAGGCGGTCTGGATCGACGAGACCGGCCGCATCGTGCGCCCGCCCGAGAGCGCCGGCGCCACCGATGGCTTCCGCGCCATGGACCGCAAGACCTTCACCGTGCCCGAGGCGGTGCTGGCCGAGCGCGCCCGGGTGCGTTCGGTGTACCAGCAGGCCTTGCGCGACTGGGTGCTGAAAGGCACGGACAGTGAGCACGCGCTCGCGCCGGAAGACGCGGCCCGCAAGCTGGCCCGTCCGCAGCCCGAGATCGCCCAGGCGCATGCGCACTTCCGTCTGGGGCTGCATCTGCGGCGACTGAACCGCGAGGACGAGGCCCTGGCCGAGTTCGCGCAGGCCATCCGTCTGCACCCTGACTCCTGGGCGATGTGGCGGGAGTCGGCGCCCAAGGACGGCCGCGGTCTGGCCGCGGGCGAGGCCTTCTGGTCGCGGGTCGATGCCCTGGGCGAGCGGCCCTACTACCGGCCGATTGACCTGCCGGGCGTGCAGCCGGCATGAGCGGGCCGCGCGGTGCCGATGAGCGGCTGATGGATCTCGAGGTGAAGGCGAGCTTCGCCGAGGATCTGCTCGAGGAGCTCAACGGCATCGTGGCCCGGCAGCAGCAGCAGCTTGAGGCGCTCACCCGCGAGGTGATCCGGCTGCGCGAGCAGCTCGCCGGCCTGGAGGCCGGGCGCCAGCCCAGCCTGCGCGACGAGCTGCCACCGCACTACTAGGTGCGCGCCCTGGCGTAACACGCCCGCGCCGCCGCAGGGCAACGTCCCGAGCACGCCCCCAAACGACAAGGCCGCCGCCACCCAGCGCGGGCGGCGGCGGCCTTCGGGTGGGGCGGTGCGGCTTACTTGCCCGCCGGCACCGGCAGGTACTCGGTGACGGTCACCCAGCGACCGTTCTGGATCTGGGCCATGCGGCTCTTCTCGTTGCCCAGGCGCTTGGTGGTCGAGAACTTCAGCGGCGGCATGCCGTGCATGTCACCGGGGAAGGCGTGGGTCTCCATCGCCTTGATGAAGGTGTCGGTGGTCAGGTTGGGCCCGGCCACGCGCGCCGCGGTGACGAAGATGTCCATGATCGAGTACCCGTACGCCGAGAAGACCGTGGGATCCTCGTTGAACTTGGTCTTGTACTTGGCCGACCAGAAGCGGATCTTGTCGTCGGTGGTGTCGGCGTAGGGCTGGGCGGTGGTGTGCATGGCGTACAGGCCGTCGACCACCTTGCCGCCGAGCTTGTGCACCAGGTCGTTGTAGACCGCGGCCGAGCCGAAGAAGTCCGGCGAGAAGCCGGTCTTGCGGGCCTCGCCCATGGTGCCGATGGTCTCGCGCAGGATGGTGCCCATCACCACCAGGTCGCAGCCCGCGCCCTTCATGCGCGCCACCTGCGACGAGAAGTCGGTGGCGCCGCGCTTGTAGGTGGTCTTCTCGGTCCAGGTCTTGCCCATGGCCTTGAGCGAGTCATCGGCGCCGCGGAACACCTCCAGACCGAACTCGTCGTCCTGGTAGATGATGCAGGGCTTCTCGTACTTCTTGCGCTTCATCATCTCGGGCAGGCCGGCGCGCATCTGGTCGAAGTAGGTGGCTGCGAACGAGAACTTCAGCTTGTGGAAGGGCTCGTACATTTCCCGCGCCGAGGTCACCGGCAGGAAGTTGATCACGCCCTTCTCGAACTGCACCGGCATGGCGGCGTTGTTCTGCGCGGTGCCGGTGTGGCCGGCCACGATGAAGACCTTGTCCTGGTTGACCAGCTTCTGGGCGGCGAGCACGGCCTTCTTGGGATCGTAGCCGTCGTCTTCCACCAGCAGCCTGATCTTGCGGCCATGGATGCCGCCCTGCTCGTTGATCTCGTCGACACGCAGCTGCAGGCCGTTGCGGGTCTGCTTGCCCAGCGCGGCGATGGGGCCGGAGATGTCGAGGATCGAGCCGACGAGGATCTCGGTCTTGGTCACGCCCTGCTGCTGGGCGGCGGCGCTGCCGCTGGCCACGGCCAGGGCGATGGCGCTCAGGCTCAGAGCGGCTGTCTTCACCAGTTTCATGTGGGTCTCCTGTGGTGGGGCTGCGATCGGTGTGCCGATCGGTTCTACGGGTTTGATCCGCTCGCGTACATGCTCTCGATCATCGCGGCGTATTTCTTCTGCACCAGGTTGCGCTTGAGCTTCATGGTGGGGGTGAGCTCCTCGTCCTCGGGGGTGAGCTGGTTCTCGAGCAGCCGGAACTGCTTGACCTGCTCCACCCGCGCGAACTTCGCATTGACCCGGTCGATCTCCTTCTGCACCAGCGCGTGCACCTCGGGGGCCCGGGTGAGGCTGGCGTAGTTCGAGAAGGGCACATCATGGTCCTGCGCGAACTTCTCGACATTCTCCTGGTCGATCATGATCAGCGCGGTGAGGTAGGCGCGCTTGTCGCCGATCACCACCGCGTCAGTCACATAGGGCGAGAACTTCAGCTCGTTCTCCCACTCGCTGGGCGTGATGTTCTTGCCACCGGCCGTGATGATGATGTCCTTCATCCGGTCGGTGATGTAGAAGTAGCCGTCGTCATCCACGCGGCCCACATCGCCGGTGTGCAGCCAGCCCTCGGCGTCGATGGTCTCGGCGGTCTTCTCGGGCTGGTTCAGATAGCCCTTGATGACATTGGGCCCGCGCAGCAGGATCTCGCCAGTGCCTTCGGCGATGCGCATCTCGATGCCGGGGCCGGGCTGGCCGATGCTGCCCGGGCGCACCGCGCGCCGCGGGTTGATGCTGCCGCCGCCGCAGGTCTCGGTCATGCCCCAGGCCTCGCGCAGCGGAATGCCCAGGGTGAAGTACCAGCGGATGAGATCGGCCGAGATGGGCGCCGCGCCGGTCAGGCCCAGCTCCACGCGGCTCAGGCCGGTCATGCGGCGCACATTGTTCAGCACCGCCCAGCGCGCGATGGCACCGCGCAGCGCCAGCCCCGGGCCGGGCTCGCGGCCTTCGGCGCGGCAGCGCGCCAGCGCGCCGCCCACGCCGATCGCCCATGCATAGGCGGCCTGCTGCAGCTTGCCGGCCTCGCTCAGGCTGATCATCACCTGCGAGTAGATCTTCTCCCAGACCCGCGGCACGGCGAAGAACACATGCGGCTGGATCTCGCGCAGGTTCTCGAAGACCGTCTCGGGGTTCTCCACGAAGTTGACCACCGAGCGCCGCATGATCGGCACGTACTCGCCGATCATGCGCTCGGCCACATGGCACAGCGGCAGGAAGGCGATGCGCTCGTCGCCCTCGCGCACGCCCTCGAAGGCGCTGCTCGACAGGCCGCTCAGCACCGAGCAGACATTGCGATGGGTGATCATCGCGCCCTTGGGCCGGCCGGTGGTCCCCGAGGTGTAGACCAGGATGGCCACATCGTCGCTGCCGCGGCTGGCTGCGCGCTGCGCGATCAGGCCGGGCTCGGCCTTCAGGCGCTCACGGCCCAGGGCGCGCAGCGCATCCAGGCTGATCACCTGCGGGTCGTCGAGGTTGGCCAGGCCTTCCATGTTGAAGACGATCAGCTTGCGCAGGCCGGGCAGCTGGTCGCGCACCTCGAGGGCCTTGTCGAGCTGCTCGTCATTCTCCACGAACAGGTAGACGCTGGCAGAGTCTTCGCACAGGTACTTCACTTGCGGCGCGGCGTCAGTGGGGTAGATGCCGTTGCACACCCCGCCCACCGAGAGCACTGCCAGATCGGCCCACACCCACTCGCGCGAGGTATTGGCCAGCACCGAGGCCACTTCGCCGGGCGCAAAGCCCAGGCTCACGAGGCCGGCACCGATCTCGGACACCAGGGTGCCCACATCGCGCCAGCTGTAGGCGCGCCAGATGCCCAGGTCCTTCTGGCGCATCATGGGCCGGTCGCCGAGTTCCTCGACCCGCTTCCAGAAGAGCGCGGGCAGGGTCGTGAAGTCGATCGGCTCGGGCTGCCAGCCGATCTGGTCGCCGGTGACGATGCGGTGCGGATCGGGGGTGGTGCTCATCGCCAGGTCTTCTTCTTCTTCCAGCGGCGCTCGCCGCGGACGCCGGTTTCCTTCATGCCGAGATAGAACTCCTTGATGTCGTCCTTCTCGCGCAGCACCGCACAGCTGTCCTGCATGACGATGCGGCCGTTCTCGAGCACATAGCCGAAGTCGGCGGCGTTCAGGGCCATGTTGGCGTTCTGCTCCACCAGCAGGATGGAGGTGCCGCGCTCGCGGTTGATGCGCACCACGATCTCGAAGATCTCCTTGGTGAGCCGCGGCGACAGGCCCAGGCTGGGTTCGTCGAGCAGGATGAGCTCGGGCGCGGCCATGATGGCGCGCGAGATGGCGAGCATCTGCTGCTGCCCGCCCGAGAGCAGGCCGGCGTTCTGCGCGGCGCGCTCCTTCAGGATGGGGAAGTAGCGGTAGACGGTCTCGAGGTCACGGGCGGCGCCGTCGCGATCCTTGCGGGTGTAGGCGCCCATCAGCAGGTTGTCGCGCACCGACAGCAGCGGGAACACCTCGCGGCCCTCGGGCACATGCGACAGGCCCAGGCGCACGATGTGGGCGGGGTCCTGCGCGGTGATGTCCTGGCCGTTGAACTCCACGCTGCCGCGGCGCGGGTCGATGATCCCGGAGATGGTCTTCAGGATGGTGGTCTTGCCCGCGCCGTTGGAGCCGAGCACGGTGGCGATCTGGCCGCGGATGACTTCCAGGCTCACGCCGCGGATGGCGCGGATGGGGCCGTAGGCGCTCTCGACATTGGCCAGGCGCAGCACGGCCTGCGAGGCGGCGCCGGTGTCGGCCACCGCGGCGGCGGCCGCGCTGGCGGGGGCGGAAGTGACGGTGTCGGCGCTCATGCGGTGGGCCTGCGCAGGGAAGACATGTCTTCCATGGAGCCGAGATAGGCCTCGATCACCCCGGGGTCGGACTGCACCTGCGCCGGCGTGCCCACGGCCAGGGTCTCGCCCTGATTCATGGCCAGCACCCGATCAGACACCCGCGAGACCAGCGACATGTCGTGCTCCACCATGAGCACGGTGATGCCGAGCTCGTTGCGGATGTCCTGGATCCAGAAGGCCATGTCGTCGGTCTCCTCGACATTCAGGCCCGAGGAAGGCTCGTCGAGAAGCAGCAGGCGCGGCTGGGTGCACAGCGCGCGGGCCAGCTCCACCACCTTGCGCACGCCGTAGGGCAGACCGGCCACCAGGGAATCGCGGTGGTGCTGCAGGTCGAGGAATTCGATGACCCGCTCCACCGCCTCGCGGGCCTGCATCTCGGCGCGGCGCACCGAGGGCGTGAAGAAGAGCTCCTGCCAGAAGCCGGTGCTGCGATGCACATGGTGGCCGATGAGCAGGTTCTGCAGCACCGTGGCGTACTCGAAGAGCTCGATGTTCTGGAAGGTGCGGGCGATGCCCATGCCGGCGATGGCATGGGCGGGCATGCTGGTAAGCAGCTTCCCGTCGAACGCGATGCTGCCGGCCGTGGGGGTGTAGATGCGGCTGATCAGGTTGAAGACGGTGGTCTTGCCCGCGCCGTTGGGGCCGATGAGCGTGAAGACCTCGCCACGCTGCACATCGAAGCTCACGCCGTTGACCGCCAGCACGCCGCCAAAGCGCACCTGCAGGTCGCGGGCCGAGAGCAGCGGGCCGCCGGCCGGGGATGCCTGGGCCGCACTCATTTCAGCCGCTCCGACTTGGTGAAGCTCTTCTGCCGCTTGAACATGCCCTTGCGATAGAACGGGAAGAGCTGGAACCAGGTGCGCACCTTCAGCCAGCGGCCATACAGGCCCATGGGCTCGAAGAGCACGATCAGCACCAGCACCAGGCCGTAGACCACCGCCTGCAGGCCGGCGGCCTGACCGATCTCGGGGGGCAGCAGGTCCTTGGACACCGCGATCAGCTGGGGCAGGGTGATCACGAAGATGGCGCCCAGGAAGGCGCCGTGCACGAAGCCCAGGCCGCCCACCACCACCAGCAGCAGCAGCTCCACCGACTGCAGCAGGCTGAACTGGTCAGGGGTGATGAAGCGGATGTTGTGGGCGTAGAGCGCGCCGGAGATGCCCGCCATGGCCGCCGAGATGGCAAAGGCCAGCCCCTTGAACCAGGCGAGCTGGATGCCCATGCTCTGGGCCGAGATCTCGGAGTCTCGGATGGCCACGAAGGCGCGGCCGGTGGGCGAGCGCAGCAGGTTGAGCACCGCCAGCGTGACCGCCACGCAGATCACCAGGCACAGGTAGTAGAACGATTCCTTGCTCTCGAGCTTCAGGCCGAAGAAGTCGGGCGCCTTCAGGTGCATGCCGGCATTGCCACCGGTGACCGACTCCCAGCGCGCGAAGACTTCCTCCACGATGAAGCCGAAGGCCAGCGTGGCAATGCCCAGGTAGATGCCCTTGACCCGCAGCGCCGGCACACCCACCACCACGCCCACGCCCGCCGACACCGCGATGGCCGCCAGCAGCGCCACCGGAAAGGGCACGCCCATGCTGGTGAGCACGCCCTGCGTGTAGGCGCCCACGCCCATGAAGGCGGCATGACCGATGGACACCTGCCCGGTGTAGCCGGCCAGCAGCATCAGGCCCAGGCCCGCCACCGAGAAGATCAGCACCAGGGTGACCTGGGCCAGCCAGTACTCGGGCAGCACCCAGGGCGTGACGCACAGCAGGGCGAGCAGGGCGCCGTACCAGAAGCGGTGGCCCTCGTGCCTGGCCAGGCGGATGTCCTGGTCATAGGTGGTCTTGAACAGGAAGCGCATGTTCAGACCTTCTTGCGCAGCTTCTCGCCGAACAGGCCGTTCGGCATGAACCACAGCATGAGCAGCACCACGATGTAGGGCGCGATGTCCTTGAAGCCATCAGGCAGGTAGAAGCCCGAGAGCGACTCGACCACGCCGATGATCAGCCCGCCCACGATGGCCCCGGGCAGGCTGCCGAAGCCGCCCACCACCGCCGCCGGGAAGGCCTTCAGGCCGGTGAGACCGAGGTTGGCATGCACCATGGTGATCGGCGCGAGCAGCAGGCCGGCAATGGCGGCCACGCCCGCGGCCAGCGCCCAGACCAGGCCGTTGAGCGCCTTCACCGGAATGCCCATGTAGTAGGCCGCCAGCTGGTTCTGCGACGAGGCCTGCATGGCGATGCCCAGCGTGGTGTAGCGGAAGGCCGCGTAGAGCACGCCGCACAGCACCGCGGTGCTGGCGATGATCACCACATGCTCCACCGACACCACCAGCTCGCCGAGGTTCCAGACCATGTCCTTGTAGGGCACCGGCAGGGCGTGGGTCTCGGTGCCCACGGCCGGGATCATGAGAATCAGGCCGCGCACGATGTAGCCGATGCCGATGGTGAGCATCACGATGGTGAACTGCGGCTGCCCGAGGATGGGCCGGATCACCAGGCGCTCGACCAGCAAGCCGAACACGCCCATGGCCAGCATGGAGGCGATGACGGCCACCCAGAACGGGAAGCCCAGCAGGGTGACGGCACCCAGACCGATGAAGGAGCCCAGCATCATCAGGTCACCCTGCACGAAGCTGACGGTCTCGGTGGCCTTGTAGATCAGCACGAAGCCCAGCGCGATCAGGCCGTAGATGCAGCCCTGCGCGATGCCGCTGATGACCAGTTGTAGGAATTGCACGCGTGTCTCGAGCGCTGCGGCTTTTTATGGTTGTTTTGCAGGGCACCAGTGCAGCACCCTGAGTCGGCGGGCTAATCTAGCATGAGAGCGTGCAAGTTTTGCAAGCTGCAACGCAGGCACCATTCCGGAGGATGTCATGTCGGATCTCATCGCACGGCTGACGCGCCTGGCCGAGCGCGTCAATCAGGACGCGTGGCTGGTGCAGCGCGGGCGCTTCGTGGACGCCACCGTGCTGCTCGATGCGCAGAGCAGCCAGCATCTGATCAGCGTGCGCCAGGGCCGCATCGCAGCGCTGACCCACGGCCCTTTCGTGATGCCGAGCTGGACCTTCGCGCTGCGCGCGCCGCTGTCGGAGTGGCAGGCCTTCTGGCAGCCGCTACCCGCGCCGGGCCATCACGACCTCTTTGCCATGCGCCGTCGCAAGGTGCTCAGCATCGAGGGCAATCTGCAGCCCTTCATGGCCAACCTGCTGTGGTTCAAGGATGTGCTGGCGGCGGGGCGGGGAGAGACGGTGCCGTCAGGCGCCCAGCAGACGGCGGGCCAGTAGCGATTGCAGGTCTCGGCGGCCATCGATGATGAGGTGAATGACCACCCGGTCGTCCTGGACGCGGTAAATCACGCGATAGGGCTTGAAGCCGGTCTGGCGGAATTCGCGAATGCCCAGGCCCAGAAGCTCCGGTGGGTGGGCGCCGCGATCAGGGAACTGCGCCAGTGACTCGATGACCTGGGTGATCTGGTCGACCAGGCGGTGGGCCGCTCCGGTGCCGTCTTGCGCGGCAACATGATCAAACAGGGACTCAAGGTCGTGCTCGGCGCCCCGGGTGAGAAGAACCCGATGGCGGCCTGCGCGCCGGGTCATGGCGCCGGATGCTTCTTCTTCAGGCGGGCAAGCACTTCGAGCGCGGGTTGAACCCGGCCGGCCGCCACATCCTGCTCGCCCAGGGCGAGGATCTTGAGCAGGGCGAGGGTTTCCTGGGTTTGTTCGAAGGACGCGATGTCCTGCACGACGGCTTTCGCCTCGCCATGCTGGGTGATGACGAGCGGTTCGCGGACTTCGGCCAGTTCGGTCAGGACCTCTGCCGCATTGGCTTTCAGGTAGCTGATGGGCTTGACGCGTGTTGAGTAGCGCATGGGGATGCCTTCCTGGGGTGGACCAAAGATAGACCGTTAATGGTCCGATGGTCAAGCGCCGAGCTATACTCGCCAAACGCTGTTCACCCCAAGACCGCCCCATGCCCGATCCCGCCTTCGACCCCATCACCGGCCGCTACCTGCGGCTGAGCATCGAGGGTGTGCCGCACCGGGTGTATGTGGAGGAGGCGGGGCAGGGCATCCCGCTGCTGTGCCTGCACACCGCGGGGGCCGACACCCGGCAGTGGCGCGGCGTGATGACTGACCCCGAGGTGCTGTCGCGTTATCGGGTCATCGCCTTTGACATGCCCTGGCACGGCAAGTCGTCGCCGCCCGCGGGCTGGCAGAACGCGGAGTACCGGCTCACCACGGCGGGCTATGTGGCGCAGGTGCTGGCGGTGTCTGATGCGCTGGCCCTGGCGCGGCCGGTGGTCATGGGCTGCTCCATCGGCGGGCGGCTGGTGCTGCAGCTGGCGCTGTCGCATCCCGAGCGTTTTCGCGCGGCCATCGGCCTGCAGGCTGGCGCGCATGTCGATCCGTACTACGACACCACCTGGCTGCACCACCCCGACGCCCATGGCGGCGAGGTGTGCGCGGGCGTGGTCTCAGGGCTGGTGGGGCCGCAGGCGCCGGTGGCCGAGCGCTGGGAGACGCTGTGGCACTACATGCAGGGCGGCCCGGGGGTGTTCAAGGGCGACCTGTACTTCTACAAGGTAGACGGCGACATCCGCGGCAAGGTGGCCGGCATCGACACGCGCCGCTGCCCGCTCTACCTGCTCACCGGCGAGTACGACTACTCCTGCACGCCGGCCGAGACGCTGGCCGTGGCCGCCAGCGTGCCAGGCGCCAGGGCTACCATCATGAGCGGGCTGGGGCACTTCCCCATGAGCGAAGATCCGCAGCGGTTCCTGGGCTATCTCAGGCCGGTGCTGGGGGAGATTGCGGGGCAGCCGTAAGCCTTGAATCAACCCACCACATGTGCCTGCACCCCCCGGCGCGGTGAGGGCCCCACCGCCGGAGCGTGCCCCAGGCGGGCCCACATCTGCACGGTGGCCTGCGGCCGGGGCGCCTGCAGCAGGGCGGGAATCAGCGTGTAGGGCTCGGCCACCTCGGGGTAGTCCGGCAGGGCCTGCGAGAGCGGCTGCATGGCCAGGCCCTGCGCGGTGGCGGCCAGCTGGGCGCGCGCCCAGGCGCGGCCGGCATTGATCTGGGTGCGGCGGTCATTGCCCTCGGTGATCAGCCAGAAGAAGGCCGGGGTGGTGGCGATCTTGTCGTTGAACTCGCTGATCTGCTGGCCGATGGCGGCATCGTCGGCAGCGGGCGGCTTGCTGCGATCGAACAGACCCGTGGCGGCCAGCGCGCGCACCAGGGGCGTGTTGATGGACAGGCCGTCGCGGTGACGGGCGATCTCGGTGGGCCCCACCCGCAGCCAGCGGTAGGTCTCCATGATGGTGCGGGTGGTGCGCAGCTCAATGCGGAAGGCGTCCCTCGCAATGGCCCGGTGCCGGGCCAGCAGCTGCGGTTGCGCCGCGCCCACGAACCCGGCGCGCAGCGGCACGCCCGCCATGAAGGGCGTGGCGGCGGGGGCCACGCTGGCGGCGATCGCCTGCAGAGCGGCCGGCGCGGGCTCCTGCGGAAGGTAGGCCTCGCGGTTGGTGCGTCGACGCACGATCTGCGCAAAGAGCGGGTCGGGCCGCAGGGATGCGTCGGCAATCAGGCGGATGCGGGCGGTGGGGCGGGCGTCGGGCTGGGCGCCCTCGTACGCGCCCTTCGGAAAGAGCGTGATGTCGGCGCGCAGGCCGCGCTCGCGGGCGGCGATGTCGAGCAGCTCAAGGAAGGTGCCCTGGCTCATCATCATCTGGCGAGACAGCGGATCGGTCTCGGGCAGCAGGCGCTCGCGGTCGCAGTAGAGCGTGATGGTGTCGGGCTCGGCAAGGTCCACCTGCCACGACTGCAGGTTGTGCGAGTGCGGCGCCAGGATGGCGTAGCCGAGCAGCCAGCGGCGCAGGTCGCTTTCCTGCGTGCCGGCCTGCTGCCAGGCGGCAAGCGCCTCGGCGGGCAGTTCGCTGCTGCAGCCGGAAACGCCGGTGGCGGTGGCGGCAAGGACGATCCCGCCGCCGGTGATGCGGATGAAGGCTCTGCGATGCATGGCGGGCTCCGGGCTCAGGGGTGGGGTGGACATGACGCCATTGTGGGAAGCCCCGCAGCCCTGCACAATTGCCTGTACCCAAGCATCAGTTATTCAGAATTGCATAGCCATGTCCAAGGCCGCTGCAGCCGCATCGCCCGCGGGGTTTGACTGGACGCTGGTGCGCTCGTTTCTTGCGGCGCTCGAGCACGGCAGTCTGCTGGCCGGCGCGCGGGCGCTGGGCCTGAGCCAGCCCACCCTGGGCCGGCACATCGCCGAGCTGGAG
>NZ_CEXFHW010000091.1:0-15351 GCF_982640115.1 Quisquiliibacterium sp.
GCTCGACGGCCACATGCGCCATGAGGACCACCTCGGCAATCGCGGCCACCTCACCCCTGGATCGGTTCAGTGGAGGACCGCCGGCCGCGGCATCATCCACTCGGAGATGCCTGAGCAGGAAAGCGGCCGCATGCGCGGCTTCCAGCTCTGGGTGAATCTGCCGGCCCGGCTCAAGATGCAGCCGCCCTGGTATCGGGACATCGCGCCGGCCGAACTGCCGGTGGTGGCATTGCCGGCTGGCGGCAGCATCAGGGTCATCGCCGGGGAGATCGACATGGCCGGTGTGCGCCACACCGGCCCGATTGCCGGTCCGCGCTTCGCGGACAGCACCGATCCGCAGGTCTGGGATCTCATCCTGCCGGCAGGCGGCAGCTTCAGCCACGGGCTGCCGGCAAGGCATCAGGGATTCATCTACCTCTACGAGGGCGAAGCCCGCGTGGGCGAGGACCCCGGTTCGCGGGTGCTGCCGGCGCATGCGGCCGGTGTGCTCGGCGATGGCAATGCGGTGCGCATCACGGCCGGCCTCCAGGGGCTGCGTGCCCTGCTGATTGCCGGCCGCCCGTTGCGCGAACCGGTGGCGCAGTACGGGCCCTTCGTGATGAACACGCAGGACGAACTGCGCCAGGCGCTTGCCGATCTGCACGCCGGAAGGCTGGCATTGCCGGCGGATTGAGCCTGCTCAGCGCGGCCCGAATCGTTCGGACCGAGCATCCGCACAGGGCCCGATCCGGGCGCTACGGGGCCTTCCGTCCGCCACGCCGTGCCTGTCAGCCTGTCTGCCCGCGACCAGAGTCGCTCCTTGCCGCATCTGCGCGGGTCGGGGCTCCTGCATCCCGCTGCCGCCGATGGGCTCGCGGGCCTTGCCATGATGGTGATCATCCTGGCGCTCGCCCTGCTCGGTCAGTGGGGCGCGATGCGACATCCCCTGGTGCCCGGGGTGCCCCTGCTCGTCCTGAGCGCACCCTGCGCGATGGCGCTTGCGATGCGGCTGCCCTCGGGCAGGGCGGCGCTGGTCCTCGCGGCATCGGCGCTGGCGCTTGGCGTTGCGGCGCGGGTTGCCGGCGCCTCCGATGCCCAGTCGGCAGCGCTGGCCGCCGCCCTGGGTGCCGAGCAGGCGTTCGGCTGGCAACTGCTGCGCCGCGGGCGGGTTGCCCGTCGCCGCCTCGCCGGGCCGGTGGCCTTCGTGCGGTTCATGGCCGTGGCGGCCATGGTGCCGCCGCTGCTCGGCGCGAGCCTGCTCGCCTTCTGGCTGACGCCGTCGCCTGGCGGCGATGCCCGTCTGATCTGGCTGAGCTGGTATGCCGCCTCGGTGGTCGGCACGGTGACCGGCTTGCCGGGATGGCTGTCGGCGCTGGAGGGGGGCCTGCGCGAGCGCTGGCGGGTCTGGGCTGATCCGGCGATGCTTCTGCGCGCGGTGATGGTCGCCGGCGCGATCTGGCTGGCGCTGCTGCGCCTGCCGCAACCGCATGTCCATGTGGCCGGCGTGATGGCCTTCGTGGCGGTGCGCGCCGGGCTGGCTGCCGTGGCCGGGCTGGCCTGCGCCGTGGCCGTGCTGTCGGTGGCCCTCGACGCGATCGGCTGGCTGCCGCCGGCCGGTGCCGGATGGGCCCCGGGTACGGCCGGCGGCGAGCCGGCGCTCGCCGAACGGCTGGACAGCATTGTCGGCTTCCAACTGCCGCTCATGGTGGCGGTGGTGCCCCCCATGCTGCTGGCCGTGCTGATCGCCCGCGCCGGGCGGCGTTCGGCCCTGTCGCAGGCCCGCGATCGGGCGCGCTATCGCCGCCTGTGGCTGCGCGCGCCGGTGATGATGGTCTGGCTGGATCTGGCAGGGCGGGTGATGGCGGTCAGCGAACGCTGGTTGCTCGACACGGGCCGGCTGCGCAGCGACGTGCTTGGCAGGCCCTTCGGCGAGTTCCTTGCGCCGCCCGACGCGGCCCGCCTCGCGCAACGCTGGCGCGCACGCCAGGCAGGCAAACGCGTTCCGGCCGCCCCCGATCCGGCCTCAACCGGTCCCGCCGCAATCGATGCCGCCACAATCGATGCCGCCGCAACCGGTCCAGGGTCAACCGGCACCGCCGAGCCCGACGCTGACGAGGAGGAATTCGACCTGCGGCACGCGGACGGCCGGTTCCTGCGGGTGAGCGCCCGGGCGCGGGTCGAGCATGACGAGCTTGGTCGTGTGAGCGGCGTGCTGCTCGCGCTGACCGATGTCACCGAGCAGCGGCGCCTGGAGGCCTTGCTCAGTGCCCAGACCCGCGAGCGGATCGATGCCGCCGAGAAGGCTGCGGCGCGCATGGCGCACCTCGCCCAGCATGACCCGCTGACCGGTCTGCCCAACCGGCTGCTCTTCCTCGATCGCCTGCGTCAGGGCTTGCTCGGTGCGCGCGGGCAGCCCCGCGGTCTCGGTCTGATCTTCATCGACCTCGATCACTTCAAGCGGATCAACGACGAGCACGGACATGCCGTCGGCGATGCGCTGCTCTGCGCGGTGGCCGAGCGCCTGCGCGGCGAGCTTCGCGACAGCGATACCCTGTGCCGCCTCGGTGGTGACGAGTTCGTGGTCCTGCTGCCCGGCGTGACGCAGCGGGCGCGGGTGGCGGAGGTGGCCGACAAGCTGATGGCCGCCGCGGCGGAGCCCTACCGGCTGAGCGGATGTTCGCTCGCGGTCACCTTCAGCAGCGGCATCGCCCTGGCCCCTGAAGACGGCGATGATCCCCAGGCCCTGATGGACTGCGCGGATGCCGCGATGTACCGGGCCAAGCGGGCCGGTCGCAACCGCGTGGGCGGGCGCCACGCCCTCGGCGGGGCAGGGGAGATGGCTGCGTCGACACCGGCGCATCGCGATGCCGGCGAAGCGCTGCCTGTCCTCATCGGCCGGTGAACTGCGGCGGCCGCTTCTCCATGAAGGCCCGCGCGCCTTCGCGATAGTCCTCGCTGCGACCGCAGGCCTGCACGGCTTCGCGCGCGGCGGCGTACTTCTGCGCCACCGCCTCGGGGCTGGCCGGCGCGCCGCGCGCATAGAGCAGGGCGTCCATGGAGCGTTTGGCCGCGGTCTGCGTGAGCGGTGCATTGGCCGCGATGCTCTCGGCGAGTGCCGCGACGGTGGCGTCGAGCTCGGCGGCGGGAGTCACCTGGAGCACGAAGCCCATGGCGAGGGCATCGGCGGCGCCGAAGATGCGCGCGGTGTAGAAGAGTTCGAGGGTGCGCTGCGGGCCGACCAGGGCCAGGAAGCGCGCCGTGCCGGCCGTGCTGTAGCCCAGGCCCAGGCGGGCGGCGGGCATGCGAAAGCGGCTGTCATCGGCGCAGATGCGCAGGTCGCAGGAGGCCGCCAGGCCCAGGCCCCCTCCCATGCAGATGCCGCGGATCTTGGCGATGGTGGGTTTGCGGTTCTCGATGGGCGCGCGGTAGCCGGCGTCGACCGCGCTCTCGTAGAGGGCCCGCGCCGACTGCTCGGTGCGGTTGCTCTCGAACTGCGAGATGTCGGCACCCGAGACGAATGCCCGGTCGCCGTCACCCTCGAGCACGATCACGCGGATGGCAGGATCGTCGTCGAGTTCGGCAATCGCGGTCGGCAGGGCCTGCCACATCGACAGGCTCATGGCGTTGAACTTCGCCGGGTTGGACAGGACGACGGTGCCGACCGCACCCTGGCGGCGGACGATGACTTCGGGCATGGGCACTCCGGGATCGTAGGGGTCGGCTCATTCTGGCACGACGCCGGTGCATCGCCGTTCCAGCGCCGGGCGGGCGCCGCCCACGGGTGCATGCCCTGACGGGTGCTTGGCGAGCGCCGCGCGCTGGTCGACAATGACCGCATCATGAAACGCAGCACGCTCTACAGCGCGCGCGGTGGCCCGCGACGGCCATCGGCCGCGGGCCCATCGACCGCGAGTCCATCGGCCGCGAGTCCATCGGCCGCGGATCGCCCGCCTGCGAGCAAACCCGATGCGGCGGCACCCGGGACTGCCGGCACGCCCGCGCCGCTTTCGCGCATCCGCCGACTGTGGCTGCGACTGCGCACGCCCGGCATGGCGGCGGCCGTCGCGCTGATGATCGCGCTCGGAGCCCTCGGCCTTGCGATGCACACCCGGTTCGCGCCTGCGCCCGACCCGCTCGCCGGCGAGGCCTTCCAGGAGGCCATGGCCCGGGGCCTCGAAAAGCTGACCCTGCCATCGCAGGCGGCGCGCGCCCACGAGGTGATCCGGCCTTCGGTGGTGCTGGTCGAGGCCACCCGTGAGCCGCGTGCCGCAGGTCCGGCCACGCGCAAGCGCGGTGCGGCCGCGCCGGAGCCCAGAGGCGACGAAGGCCAGGGCCCGGGCACCCAGGTGGGCACCGGCGTGGTCATCGTCGACAAGGGCGTCATCCTCACCAACCTGCATGTGGTCGAGGGCGCCAGCGCCATCCGGGTCACCTTCTTCGACGGCACCCAGGGCGAGGCCCGGGTGATCGGCACCCAGCCCGAGAACGACCTCGCGGTGCTGCAGGCGCTCACCATTCCCGATGACCTGGTTGCCGCCTCGCTGCGCTCCAGCGCCGACCTCGCGGTGGGCGACCTGGTGGTCGCCGTGGGTTTCCCCTTCGGGATCGGGCCATCCACGTCGGCGGGCGTGGTCTCGGGCCTGAAGCGCGAGCATGCCGGCAACGAAGGCGGCCAGCCGATCCGCAACCTGATCCAGTTCGACGCCGCGGCCAACCCCGGCAATTCCGGCGGTCCGCTGGTCAATGCCGAAGGTGAGGTGGTGGGCGTGGTCACCGGCATCCTCAGCCCCGGGCGCCAGCGCAGCTTCATCGGCATCGCCTTCGCGGTGCCGATCGAGACCGCGGCCAGCGCGGCAGGCGTGCCTCCCTTCTGATCCCCAACCCCGCGCGCCCGCGCGCGACTCCTGCGAAGGCATGGCATGGACGATCGATCCGGTTCGGCGGCAGACAGTGCGGCGCTGCTCGAGCGCATCCTCTACGAGGTGAAGAAGGTGGTGGTCGGCCAGGACCACTTCCTCGAACGCATGATGGTGGCGCTGCTCGCCCAGGGGCATCTGCTGGTCGAGGGCGTGCCGGGCCTGGCCAAGACCCTCACCGTGCGCACGCTGGCCAGCGCCATCCAGGGCGGCTTCGGGCGCATCCAGTTCACGCCTGATCTCGTGCCCGCCGATCTGGTCGGCACCCGCATCTACAACCAGCGCACCGGCGAGTTCAGCACGGCGCTGGGCCCGGTGTTCACCAATCTCCTGCTTGCCGACGAGATCAACCGTGCGCCGGCCAAGGTGCAGAGCGCGCTGCTCGAGGTGATGCAGGAGCGGCAGGTGACCATTGCCGGTCAGACGCATCGCGTCGGCGAGCCCTTCCTGGTGATGGCCACCCAGAACCCGATCGAGACCGAAGGCACCTACCCGCTGCCCGAGGCGCAGGTCGACCGGTTCATGATGAAGGTGCTGGTTGGTTACCCCCGCGAGGAGGAGGAGTTCGTCATCGTCGAACGGGTCACCAGCGCGCCGGTGGCCATCCAGCCGGTGGCCACCACCGCCCAGCTCGCAGCCCTGCAGGCGCGCTGCCGGCGCGGCTTCGTCGACCCGGTGATCATGCAGTACGCGGTGCGGCTGGTCGGAGCCACCCGCGATCCCGCGCGCTGCGGGCTCGCGGAACTGTCGCGCTTCATCACCTTCGGGGCCAGCCCGCGCGCCTCGATCGGCCTGATCGAGGCCGCCCGCGCACTCGCCTTCCTGCGCGGCCGAGACTATGTGTTCCCGCAGGATGTCGTCGATGTCGCGCCCGATGTGCTGCGCCATCGCCTCGCGCTGTCCTACGAGGCACTCGCCGAGGGCGTGAGCGCCGACCATCTCGTCGCGAGGCTGCTCGAGCAGTTGCCGCCGCCGCCGCGCCCGCTCCAGCCCCAGCCCGCCCCCCATGCCGCACCTGCCGGCTGACCGCCTGCTGCGCCGCCTCGAGTGGACCTCGCTGCGGCGGCTCGACGGCCTGCTGCAGGGGGACTACCGCACGCTCATGCGCGGCAGCGGGCTCGATCTTGCCGACCTGCGCGAGTACCAGTACCGCGACGATGTCCGGCGGATCGACTGGAACGCCACGGCGCGCCTCGACCTCCCCCATGTGCGCGATGACCTCGAGGACCGCGAGCTCGGCGCCTGGTTCGTGCTCGACCTGAGCCCGTCGGTGGACTTCGGATCGGGTCGCGTCACCAAGCGACAGGCCGCCGCGGCACTGTGCGGCCTGTTCGGCCTGCTGCTGCTGCGGCACGGCAACCGATTCGGCGCGATCCGCGCCGACGGCCTGCGCCGCGCCGTGCTGCCGGCCCGAAGCGGCCGGGCCCACCTCATGCGGCTGATCGACTGGATCGAGCAGCGTCCCGAGGTCAGCGACCCGGCGCAGTCCGGCGCCGGATCAAGCGGCCTCACCAGGCTCGGCGACCTGCTCGGGGCGGCGGGTGGGGTGGCGCGCCGGCGCTCGCTGGTGGTCGTGCTCTCCGACTTCATCAGCACGCCGGGCTGGCAGCCGGCACTGGCCCGGCTGGCCCTGCGGCACGACGTGCTGGCGGTCCGGCTGGTCGACCCGGTGGAGCGCGCCCTGCCCGATCTCGGCCTGGTGCCCATGCGCGATGCCGAGACCGGCGACTGGATGATGGTCGACACGCATGATCCCGACTGGCGAGCCCGCCATGACGAACTCGCCCGGGAGCGCGAAGAGGCGCTGCTGGGTGATCTTGCCGCGGCCGGGGTCGACGCCATGGAGCTCGGCACCGACGAGGATCCCGGCGAGTCGCTCGCCGCGCTGCTGCGCCTGCGCCGGCTGCAGGCCCGTCTGCGAGCCGGTGCCGCCTCGGCGGTGGCCGCGGCCGCGAGAGCCTGAGAACCGGCATGCGCTTTCTCTGGCCGCAACTGCTGCCGCTGCTGGTGCTGGTGCCGCTGGCCCTGCTGGCCTACCGGTGGCTGCTGCGGCGGCGGGCGCGCGAGGCCATCCGCGTGGCCAGCCTGAGCCTGATTCGCGAGGCCGGCCGGCACCGGCCGCGCTGGCGTCGCCATCTGCCTTTCGCGCTGTGGCTGATCGGGCTCACGGCGGCCCTGCTCGCCTGCGCCCGGCCGCAGGCCGTGATCTCGGTGCCGGCGCTCGATCGCACGGTGATCCTGGCCTTCGATGTCTCGGGCAGCATGCGGGCGAAAGACATACCTCCTTCACGCATGGCCGCGGCTCAGGCTGCAGCCCGCGACTTCATCGGCGGGCTGCCCGGCACCACCCGGGTGGGCATCGTGAGCTTCGCCGCCTCGGCCTCGGTGGCGCAGGCGCCCACCACCGACCGCGACGACCTGCTCGCGGCGATCGACCGCTTCCAGCTGCAGAAGGGAACGGCCGCCGGCACGGCCATCCTCGTGTCGCTTCAACTCGTCCTGCCGGATTTCGAGTACGACCTGCAGAGCGCCGACCTGCGCAAGCGGCCGCGGCCCGGGGGGCAGGAGCCGGCCTTGGGCACCGCTGCCAGGCCGCCAGTCGAGCCCGTGGAGCCGGGATCGCACAAGGGCGCGGCGATCATCCTGCTCACCGACGGCCAGTCGAACATCGGCGCCGATCCGGTCGCCGCGGCGCGCCTGGCCGCCGAGCGCGGCGTGCGGGTGCACACCGTCGGCGTGGGCACCGCAGCCGGGGAACTGCTGAGCACCGAGGGCTGGTCGATGCGGGTGCGGCTCGACGAGGCGCCGCTGCGTCAGCTGGCCGATCTCACCCGCGGCACCTACTTTCCGGCGGCGGGCGCAGCCGAACTGCGCGAGGCCTACCGCGGGCTGGCCTCGCGACTGGCCTTCGAGCGCCGCGAGACCGAGGTCTCGGCGATCTTCGCGGGCGTGGCCGCGCTGTGTTTTCTGCTCGGCGCGGGGCTGTCGGCCTGGTGGCTGGGGCGCTGGCGCTGAGGGCAGGGCACCGGATTCGTTCGAAGCGTTCCGGCTTTGACCCGCTGCGGGAATTTTGGGAGGATGCCCGCGCCGCATCCCTGTGGCCCGCGAGGGTGTCGAATGCCGCGGCCTGCCCGTTCTCGCCTGCCCTGTCTTTCCAGGAGTCTTCGCATGAAAACCCCTTTGCTGCGCCCCTCGCTCAAGGCTCTCGCCCTGGCCCTGGGTCTCGTCGGCGCGATCGCACCGCTTCCCACCGCCACCGCGCAGAGTGCCGCCAAGGGCGCCGCGCCCCAGGTGAGAATCTCTGATGGCGTGATCAAGATCGGCCTGCTCCACGACATGAACAGCCTCTACGCCGATGTGGCCGGACCCGGTTCGGTCGAGGCGGTCAAGATGGCTGTCGAGGAGTTCGGCGGCAAGGTCCATGGCATGCCGATCGAGATCCTGGTGGCCGACCACCAGAACAAGGCCGACCTCGCCGCTGCCAAGGCGCGGGAGTGGTTCGACTCCCAGAAGCTCGACATCCTGGGCGACGTCGGCGCGTCGGCCACCGCCCTGGCCGCATCGGAGGTGGGTCGCCAGCGCCACAAGCTGGTGCTGTTGTCGGGGCCGGGCGCAAGCCGCATCACCAATGAGGCCTGCAACGCGGTGACCATCCACTATGCCTGGGACACCTATGCCCTGGCCCAGGTGGTTGGCCGCGGCGTGGTCAAAAATGGCGGCGACACTTGGTTCTTTCTCACCGCCGACTATGCCTTCGGCCATGCGCTCGAGAAGGATACCGGCGAGGTCGTGAAGTCCGAGGGCGGAAAGATCCTCGGCAATGTCCGTCACCCTCTGAACACCAACGACTTCTCGTCGTTCATGCTGCAGGCCCAGTCCTCGAAGGCCAAGATCATCGGCCTGGCCAACGCCGGTGGCGATACGATCAACGCCATCAAGGCGGCCAACGAGTTCGGTCTGACCAAGAACCAGAAGCTGGCCGGCCTGCTGATGTTCGACAACGACATCCACTCGCTCGGCCTGCAGGTCACCCAGGGCATGCTGATGGCCTCGGCGTTCTACTGGGACATGAACGACGAGACCCGCAAGTGGTCGCGCCGTTTCTTCGAGCGCATGAAGAAGATGCCCAACATGCTGCAGGCGGGCGTCTACTCGTCGACCATGCACTACCTCAATGCGGTCAAGGCCACCGGCACCGACGACACCGACACCGTCAACAAGTGGATGCGGGCCAACCCGATCAACGACATGTTCGTGAAGAACGGCCGCATCCGCGAGGATGGCCGCATGATGCGCGAGATGTACCTCTTCGAGGTCAAGGCGCCCTCCGAGTCAAAGTACCCCTGGGACTACTTCAAGCTCCGGGCCACCCTGCCTGCCGACAAGTCGTTCCGGCCGGCGAGCGAGAGCGTCTGCCCGCTGCTCAAGAAGTAAGCGCGGGTCCGGCCCCGACTCAGGTCTGGGCCGGCACCTGGGTGGACGGGCGCAGCGTCGGCATCGACTGCGCCCGCTTGCCCAGCCACCAGCCGTAGGGGTCGGGCACCATCGAAAAGCCCGGATCCACCCCCATCTTCTGCGCGGCGTCCATCGCCCAGTTCGGGTTGTAGAGCATCTCGCGGGCGAGCGCGACCAGGTCGGCGTCGCCGGACTGCAGAATGGCCTCCGCCTGGTCATGGTGCACGATCAGGCCCACCGCCATGCTGCTCATGCCGGCCTCGCGCCGGATCGCCCGGGCAAAGGGCACCTGATAGCCGTAGCCGATCGGCGCGCTGCTCACCGGCCGGGCCAGGATGCCGCCGGCGCTGCAGTCCACCATGTCGACACCGCAACCCTTGAGCTCTCGGGCCAGCGCCACGCTCTCGGCCGGCCCCCAGCCGGCGTCGTCGTCGACCGACAGCCGCATGAAGAGCGGCTTGCCCTCGGGCCAGGCGGCCCGCACCCGTCGGGCCACCGCCAGCGCGAAGCGCATGCGGTTGGTCAGGCTGCCGCCGTAGTCATCGGTGCGCTGGTTGGCCACCGGCGAGAGAAACTGGTGAATGAGGAAGCCGTGCGCGCCGTGGATCTCGACCATGTCGAAGCCGGCCTTGTCTGCGCGCTCCGCGGCCTTCCCGAAAGCCTCGACCACCTCGACGATGTCGTCACGGCTGAGCGCACGCGGCACCGGGCTGCGATCGTCGGCGGGCAGGGCGCTGGGTGCGACCAGTTCCCAGGCGTCCCAGTCGTCGATGCCGGGATTGGCGATGAGGGCCTTGCCGCCCTCCCAGGGGCGACCCACCCGGGACTTGCGGCCTGAATGCCCGATCTGGATGCCGCAGGCCGAGCCGCACTGGTGCACGAGATCGACGACCCGGGCCAGGGGCGCGATGAAGGCGTCGTCCCACAGTCCGAGATCGCCGACCGTGCCGCAGCCGCGGCGCTCGACCTTGGTCGATTCGATGATCACCAGGCCGGCACCGCCGGCAGCGTAGCGACCGGCGTTCATGAGATGCCAGTCGGTGGGGAAGCCCTTGACCGCGGAATACTGGTGCATGGGCGCCACCACCACCCGGTTCTTCAGGGTGAGCTGTCGCAGGGTGATCGGGGTGAAGAGCAGAGGCTGGCTCATCGGGGAGCTCCTGTGGGTCGTTCGGATCGGGGGCGGACCGGGCCCGATGAGGGAGGGTGCCCGGGGCCGGCGCGAGGGCGGCTTCGCCGGCAGCGCGAAGCCCGCCGATCGATTGTAGGCGGCCTCGCCTGCCCGGGCTCGGAGCCCTCCGGCGGGGCAGGCGGGTCATGCCGTCGAACGGAATCAGGCCGCCCATGGCACGACATTCCGGACCGGCTCGCCCGATGCCGCCGCGGCGCAACGAGGACACTGAGGCCTTCCCGGGGCCGAGCCCCTGCATGCGGAGATCGCTCGTGAACGACCTCATCGACCAGGCCGCCGCCATCGCGGCCATCCTGAAAACCCGCGGCCACACGCTGTCGGTGTCCGAATCATCGACGGGTGGGCTGATCTCGGCCAGCCTGCTCGCCGTGCCGGGCGCGTCTGCCTACTATCTGGGCGGCGCGGTGGTCTACACCCGACGCGCCCGCGCGCTGCTCAGCGGCATTCCCGCCGAGGCGATGACCGGCATCCGCTCGGCGAGCGAGCCCTATGCGGCGCTGCTTGCCCGTACCTCCCGGGAGCGCTTCCAGGGCACCTGGGCCCTGGCCGAGACCGGCGCCACCGGGCCGAGCGGCAATGCCTACGGCGATGCGCCAGGCCACAGCTGCATCGCCATCAGCGGTCCGATCGAACGGGTGATCACGCTGGAGACCGGCAGCGCCGACCGGGTGGGCAACATGCGGGCCTTCGCAGCCGCGGCTCTCGGCCTGCTGGCCGAGGCCCTGGCCCACAGCGCGCCCTGACGCGCGCAGGCTCGGCTCAGCGCGACGGGTCGGAGTCGCTCCACCAGGGATAGTTGGAGGGCATGCCGGTGGAGACCTTGCCCGGGAAATTCGGCTTGCGCTTCTCCAGGAAGGCCTTCACCCCTTCGGTGACATCGGCGCTGCGGCCGAGTTCGCGCGACATGGGCACATCCACCTCGCGCACCCGCAAGGGATCGGGCTCCGAGCTGAAACGCCAGAGCAGCTGACGGGTGAGGGCGATCGACACCGGCGCGGTCTCCTCGACGATCTCGCGGGCGATCTCGCGGGCACGCGGCAGGAGTTCTTCCGGTGGCACCACCTCGCTCACCAGTCCGCCGCGCAACACCTCGTCGGCACCGAGCAGCCGCCCCGAATAGCACCAGCGCAGCGCCTGCTGCAAGCCGACCAGGCGCGGCAGGAACCAGGCGCTGCCGGCCTCGGGCACCAGACCGCGTCTTGCGAAGACGAAGCCCACCCGGGCATGGCTCGCGGCGATCCGGATGTCCATGGGCAGCGTGACGGTGATGCCCACGCCCACCGCCGCACCGTTCAGCGCGGCGATCGAGGGCTTGCGGCAGCGGTAGATGCTGTCGATGAAGCTGGGCTCGGGCGCCTTGCGGGTTTCAGGCTGCGTCTGCGCGCCCTGGCCGAACATCACCGAGGCGCCTTCCCCGAAGCTGGTGGCGCCGCCCGAGATGTCGGCGCCGGCGCAGAAGGCCTTGCCCGCACCGGTGACGATCACCACCCGCACCGCATCGTCGCGATCGGCGCGGTCGAAGGCCTCGGCAATCTCCCGACCCATCTGCGCGGTGTACGCGTTGAGCTTGTCCGGGCGATTCAGGGTGATGGTGAGGATGGCGTCAGCGAGGTCGCAGCGGATGTGTTCTTCCATGTCAGCTCCAGGGTGGGCGCGCCAGCTGAAATCCGCGTCAGCGAACGACGATGCCCCACGATGCGCCCACATGCTGCGGCTGTCGACCATCACGGTTCCGCAAGGCGATGTGCGAGCGCCGCCGGAATTCCAATCATTGAAACAGGGGATCCTGTCGCGCCTGTGGGCGACCGCATAGACTGCGGGCGAACGCTGACATGGGCGACAGACCCTCGGCCGTAGGCCGGAACCGGCGTTCATCACAGGAGACAGACATGCGTGGTCGCAGACGGATTCTCGCGGCGTGGGCCGCTGTGTGCGTATCGGGGGCCCTGGCCGGCACCGCACAGGGCCAGCAGGCCCCGCAGAGCTGGAAAGTGGCCTCGGCCGCGCAGCCGGGCTCGGTGCTGGTCGGCTATGTCGACGAGACCGCGGCCCGCATCACCTCGGGCTCCAGCGGAGCCATCAAGGCCGAACGACTGTTCGTCGGCAGCGAGCAGGAGATCATCCAGCAGCTCGTGCGCGGCCGCCTCGAGATGGGCAGCGTCTCGTACACCGGCGCCTCGGTGCTGATCCCCGAGGCGGCCCTGCTCAACATGCCCTATCTCTGGCGCAGCAATGCCGAGCGGGATTTCGTCACCGACCAGCACGCCCTGCCGGTGCTCAAGAAGATCTACGAAGCCAAGGGGCTGGTGATCGTCGGCCTGGGGGAGGTCGGCTGGAATGATGTGGTCTGCAAGAAGGCCTGTCTTGCCCCCGCCGATGTCCGCAACATGAAGGTGCGCATCTCGCCCGCGCCGGCCTCGAAGCTGTTCTGGACCTCCCTGGGCAGCAATGGCGTGCAGATGCCGCTGTCTGAGCTCTTCCCGGCCCTCCAGAGCGGCCTGGTGGAGGCAGCCGACCTGCCGTTCCTCTACTACATCACCACGCCGGCCGCGCAGAGCGCGCCGCACTATGTGATGACCCGCCATCTGCACCACGGCTCCACCATGATGGTGAACAAGCGGCTGTGGGATTCCCTCACCCCGGAGCAGAAGAAGCTGATCGAGTCGTCCCGGCCGGATGTCGCCCGGCAGCGCAAGGAGGTCGAGGCCGACGAGCGTCCGAAGATGGAAGACTTCAAGAAGAAGGGCGGCTTCGTGCATGAGCTCGCGCCCGCCCAGCGGGCGGAGTGGGCGAAGCTGGTGGAACCCAATCAGGAAAAGATGGTCAAGGAGATCGGCGGCGCCGCCCCCGAGCTCTGGGAAGCCATCCAGAAGGGCAAGAAGGAGTTCGCCGCCAAGGGCGGCAAGTGAGGCTGGGCGTGTGTTGCCGCCTCGCCGGTGACGCGCGCACAGCAGGTCCGGGTTGATGTCTTCCAGAGAGGTCCCGATGCAGGCCGCCAGACAGTTCCTCAAGTGGTTGTGGCGCATAGAAGCCACGGTATGTGTTCTTACCTTCTCCCTCACGGCGCTTGCCCTGATGGCCGATGTGCTCGCGCGCGAGTTTTTCGGCAACGGCATCTTCGGGGCGCAGCGCTTCGCGGTCTGGACCACGGCCATCGCCGGCCTGCTGGGCTTCGCGCTGGTCACCGCCGAGAACGGCCACCTCCGGCCGCAGTTCGCCGACAAATGGCTGCCGCGGGCCCTCGACCCGCACATGGATCGCATCGGAGACACCCTCTCCATGCTGATCTGCGTGGCGCTCGGCTGGTACGCCGTGGGCTTCGTGCAGAGCTCGGCTGCGCTCGGTGAGCGCGGCATGGCCATCCCGATCAAGGTCTGGCCGATCCAGCTGGTGCTGCCCTGGATGTTCTTCTCGTCGGCGCTGCGCCATGCGGCCTTCGCCATCTGGCCCGAACTGCGGCCTGCACCCAAAGGGGAGTCGCACTGATGGCCTGGATCATCCTTCTGCTGCTCGTCATGGCGCTGCTGCTGCTGCGCCAGAGCCTGGTGCTGGTGCTGGCCGTGACCACCGCCTATGTGCACCTGTTCATCGCCAAGAGCCAGGTGGAGTTCCTGATCCAGGACTTCTGGTTCACGGTCGATCGCGAGGTGCTGCTGTCGATCCCGCTGTTCATGCTGGCGGGCAACATCATGTCGCGAGGTTCGATCGCGCGGCGCCTGATCGACTTCATGCAGGTGTTCACCTCGCCGCTGCCTGGCGGCATGGGCATTGCCTGCGTGCTGTCATGTGCGGCCTTCGCGGCGATCAACGGCTCGTCGATCGTGACGATGCTGGCGATCGGCTCGATCATGTACCCGGCGCTGCTCGCCCGCGGCTACGACAAGAACTACGCCCTGGGCTCGGTGGCCTCGGCGGGTACCCTGGGCATCATCATCCCGCCCTCGATCCCGCTGATCCTGTACGGCATCATGACCGAGCGCAACATCGCCGAGCTCTTCGTGGCCGGCGTGGGGCCCGGGCTGCTGCTCACCCTGATGTTCATCACCTATGCGGTGATCATCAACTTCAACAAGGAGCGAGCCCGGTTCAGCCTGCAGGAGGCGATCAAGTCGTTCTTCGGTGGGGCCTTCGCGCTGCTGCTGCCGCTGATCATGATCGGCGGCATCTACATCGGCTGGTTCAGCCCCACCGAGTCGGCGGCGGTGGCACTGGTGTACGCGCTCTTCATCGAGTTCTTCGTGCACCGCGAAGAGAACGCGAAGGATGCCCCGGCCGGCGCGGGCTTCGGCGGCAAGATGCTGCACTACTTTGGCACCCGGCAGATGAAGCCGAAGCACCTGATCGAGGTCATCCTCGAAACCACCAAGCTGCTGGCCACGCTGCTGCCGCTGCTGTGCGTGGCCGGAAGCCTGAACACCATCCTGGACCACTCCGGTGCGCCCAAGCAGATGGTCGAGGCGCTGACCGGTCAGATCCAGGACCGCTGGGTGCTGATGTTCCTGATCAACGTGCTGCTGCTGATCGTGGGCTGCCTGATGGATGTCGGATCGGCCATCCTGATCCTGGCGCCGCTGCTCGAGCCGCTCGCGGTGGCCAAGGGCTTCGACCCCATCCACTTCGGCATCATCATGATCGCCAACCTGGAGATCGGCTACCTCACCCCGCCGGTGGGCCTGAACCTGATCGTGGCCATGGCCGCCTTCAAGGAACCCTTCGGGCGCATCTGCCGGGCGTGCATCCCGTTCGTGATCATCATGCTGGTCTGGCTGCTGATCGTGTGCGTGTACCCGCCGCTGTCGCTGTACCTGG
>NZ_CEXFHW010000092.1:0-15350 GCF_982640115.1 Quisquiliibacterium sp.
GTCGATGCCGGCCTCGCGCAGCCTGCGGTTCAGCGCGATCAGCGGCAGCCCGACGATCGCGGTGGGGTCAGCGCTCTCGAAGCTGCTCATCAGGGCGATGCCCAGGCCCTCGGCCTTGGCCGAGCCGGCGCAATCGAGTGCCGGCTCCAGGGCCAGGTAGCGCTCGATGGCAGCGTCGCTCAGTTCGCGAAAGCGCACCTGGGTGTCGACCACCGCCACCTGCGAGAACTGGCGCGCCGGGCAGACCACCGCCAGGGCGGTGTGGAAGGTGAGCAGTCGACCCGACGCGGCTCGCAGCTGAGCGCGCGCGCGGGCCAGGGTGCCGGGCTTGCCGATCACGCCACGCCCGTCGAGGGTGGCGGTCTGGTCCGAGCCGATGACCACCGCCTCGGGCTCGCTGGCCGCCACGGCGCCCGCCTTGGCGAGCGCCAGCCGCCGGGCAAGCTCGGCAGGCGACTCGCCCGGCAACGCGGATTCGTCGGTGCCGGGGGAGCACACCCGGAATCGCAGGTGCAGCCGCTCGAGCAGCTGCCGGCGGTACACCGAGGTGGAGGCCAGGATCAGCTCGGGTGAGCCGGCGTTCGCGGGGGCGGGCATGGCGTGATCGTCCGGGAAGGGGGCAGGGCGGCGCTATCATAGCGGCCCGTCTCCCGTGAGCCTGCCCTCGATGTCCGATCCCGCCTCACCGGCTGCGCCGGTCATCGATCCCCGTGAACTGGCGCGCAGCGGCGGGTCGGTGGCGGGCCGCTGGCCGCTGGCTCGCCTGACGCGGCTGGCCGACACCCTCACTGACACCGACGGGGAGGTCGACTGGTCGCTGAGCGGACAGAGCCTGCGGCGCGCCGATGGCGGCGCTGATCTGCACCTCGCCCTCTCCCTGCGTGCGCAGGTGCGCATGCGCTGCGTTCGCTGCCTGGAGCCGGTGCCGGTGAGCCTGGACGAGGAGCGGCGCTACCGGCTGGTGGCGAGCGAGCAGCAGGCGCTCGCCCAGGACCCGGACGACGACGAGTTCGATCTGCTCGCCATCACCCCGCGCCTGGCCGCCATCGAGCTGCTCGAAGACGAATGCATCATGGCCTTGCCTCTGGCGCCGCGCCACGCCGATTGCCGGGCTCCCGGCGCGGGTGGCAAGGGGCCGGCGGCAGACCCGGCGGCCGGGGGGGGCGCCACCCGCGACGAGCCCGAGCGCCCCAACCCCTTTGCGGTGCTGGCCCGTCTGCGGCGCCCCGGCCCCGGCAGCGACGAAAACCCGGCTTGAGGATCATCGGCCAATTCCTTGATATGATTGCGGATTGATCTTTCACAGGAGCGACCACCATGGCCGTTCAGCAGAACAAGAAATCGCCCTCGAAGCGGGGCATGCATCGTGCGCACGACTTCCTCGGCACGCCGCCCACGGCGGTCGAGCCCACCACCGGGGAAGTGCATCTGCGGCACCACATCAGCCCCAACGGCTTCTATCGCGGTCGCAAGATCGTCAAGACCAAGTCTGACGAATAAGCCCTTGCGTCGCCGCTCCGCGACGCGGGTTGCCTGCGGGCCGGCTCAGGCCCGTTTCCCCTGGATCGCATGACCCTGAGAATCGCCATCGACTGCATGGGCGGTGACCATGGTCTGCCGGTGACCGTGCCGGCAGCCGTGGCCTTCCTGAAGGCCACCCCCGATGTCCGGCTCATCCTGGTCGGCGATGCCGCCGCGGTTGAGGCTGCTTTGCATGCCGCGGGGCAGGTTGATCGCAGCCGGATCGAGATCCGCCACGCCGCCGAGGTGGTGGCCATGGACGAGCCGCCAGCCAGCGCCCTGCGCGGCAAGCGGCAGTCGTCCATGCGGCTGGCCATCGAGGCGGTGAAGGCCGGCGATGCCCAGGCCTGCGTGAGCGCTGGCAACACCGGCGCGCTCATGGCCATCTCGCGCTTCGTGCTGCGCATGCTCGACGGCATCGACCGTCCGGCGATTGCCGCGCCCCTGCCCAATCAGCGCGGCGGCGTCACCACCATGCTCGACCTCGGTGCCAATGTCGACTGCGAACCCCAGCATTACCTGCAGTTCGCCATCATGGGTGCCGCGCTGGCCACCGCGATCGAGGGCAAGGCCTCGCCCACCATCGGCCTGCTCAACATCGGCGAAGAAGTCATCAAGGGCAACGACACGGTCAAGCAGGCCGCCGAGCTGCTGCGCGCCAGCAGCCTCGATTTCCGTGGCAATGTCGAGGGCAACGACATCTTCGAGGGCACCACCGACGTGGTGGTCTGCGACGGCTTCGTCGGCAACGTCGCCCTCAAGACCTCCGAAGGTCTGGCCCGCATGATCGGCGGCTTCATCCGGGAAGAGTACGGTCGCTCGCTGCTCTCGCGGCTGGCCGGACTGATCTCGCTGCCGGTCCTGGGCCGTCTGCGCCGGCGCCTGGATCACCGCCGCTACAACGGCGCAAGCCTGGTCGGGTTGCGCGGCATCGTCATCAAGAGTCACGGGTCAGCCGATGCGCTGGCCTTCGAGCAGGCCCTGCGGCGCGCCCATGATGCCGCCCGCAACCGTCTGCTCGAGCGCATCGCCGACGCGATGACCCGACTGTCGGCCGAACCGGCCAAGGTGGGTTCATGACCAAGTATGCCCGGATCGTGGGAACCGGCTCGGCCCTGCCCGAGCGCCTCGTCAGCAACGCCGATCTGGTGGCCGAACTGGCCGAACGCGGCATCGAGACCTCCGAAGACTGGATCGTCGAACGCACTGGCATCCGCCAGCGCTACCTGGCGGCCCCTGATGTCGGCAGCAGCGTGCTTGGTGCGCGCGCCGCCCGTGAGGCGCTGGCCGCGGCCAGCCTGAGTGCCGGCGAGATCGACCTGATCGTCGTGGCCACCTCCACCCCCGACTTCATCTTTCCCAGCACCGCCTGTCTCGTGCAGAAGGAGCTCGGCGCCCACGGCGGCGCGGCCTTCGACGTGCAGGCGGTGTGCAGCGGCTTCGTCTACGGTCTGGCTACCGCCGACGCGATGATCCGTACGGGCATGGCCACCCGCGCGCTGGTGATCGGCGCCGAGGTCTTCTCGCGCATCCTCGACTGGAACGACCGCGGCACCTGCGTGCTCTTCGGCGATGGCGCCGGCGCGGCCGTGCTGGTGGCCGATGACCATCCCGGCATCCTGGCCGCCCGCCTGCATGCCGACGGCCGCCATGAAGGCATCCTGCGCACGCCCGGTACCGTCAGCCGCGGTGCGGTCTGCGGTCATCCATTCCTGACCATGGACGGGCAGGCGGTGTTCAAGCTCGCGGTGTCGGTGCTCGACGCGGTGGCGCGCGAGACCGTCGAGGCGGCCGGCATGGGCCTTGGCGATGTCGACTGGCTCATTCCGCACCAGGCCAATGTCCGGATCATCCAGGCCACCGGTCGCCGGCTGGGCATCCCGCCGGAGCGGGTGGTGGTCACCGTCGACCGGCACGCCAACACCTCTGCGGCCTCGGTGCCGCTGGCGCTCGACCTCGCCATGCGCGACGGCCGCATCCAGCCCGGGCAACATGTCCTGCTCGAGGGCGTGGGCGGCGGATTCGCCTGGGGCGCCGCGCTGGCGCGGATGTAGACGGAACCTGCCGCCGACGCCCCTCGACGCTCCCTCTCCAGGACCCCCATCATGACCATTGCCTTCGTCTTTCCCGGCCAGGGTTCGCAAGCGGTCGGCATGCTCGACGCATTCGCCGCCCTGCCCGAGGTCGCAAGCCTGATCGCGGCCGCCGATGCCGCCCTGGGCGAACCGCTGTCCGCCCTGATCGCCCAGGGGCCCGCCGACGATCTCGCGCTCACCGTCAACACCCAGCCGGCGATGCTGCTGGCCGGCTATGCCTGCTGCGCCGCGTGGCGGGCAGCGGGTGGCCCCTCGGCCGTGGCGGTTGCGGGTCACAGCCTGGGCGAGTACACCGCGCTCACCGCGGCTGGCGCGCTTGCGCTCGACGAGGCCCTGCGCCTGGTGCGGGTGCGCGCGCGCGCCATGCAGGAGGCGGTTCCGGTGGGCACCGGCGGCATGGCGGTGATCATGGGTCTCGATGACGAACCGGTGCGCGCGGTATGTGTCGCCGCCAGCCAGCCCGGTGATGTGGTCGAGGCGGTCAACTTCAACGCCCCCGGCCAGGTCGTGATCGCCGGCCACAAGGCCGCGGTGGAGCGGGCCTGCGCCGGTGCCAAGCAGGCCGGTGCGAAGCGGGCGCTGCCGCTGCCGGTGAGCGCTCCTTTCCACTCTTCGCTGCTGGCGCCTGCGGGGCTGCGGCTTCGCGAAGCCCTGCAGGGCGCCAGGCTGGTCTCGCCCGGCATCGCGCTGGTCAACAATGTCGATGTCGCCATCGAGACCGAACCCGCTCGCATCGCCGATGCGCTGGTGCGTCAGGCGTCCTCGCCGGTGCGCTGGGTCGAGGTGGTGCAGCGACTGAAGGCGCAGGGCGTCGACACCTTCATCGAGTTCGGCCCGGGCAAGGTGCTCACCGGCCTCATCCCCCGCATCGACAAGTCCCTGCGCGCCTTCGCGGTCTTCGACCCCGCCTCGCTGCAGGCGGCGCTGGCCGCCGTGGCCGGGAGTGCAGCATGAGTGCGGCCGGTCCCCTCGCCGGGCAGGTGGCGCTGGTCACCGGGGCCTCGCGCGGCATCGGCAGGGCAATCGCGCTCGAACTCGCCCGCCAGGGCGCCAGGGTGGTCGGCACCGCCACCACCGAGCCGGGCGCGCAGGCCATCACCGAGGCGTTCGCGGCCGCGGGTCTTGCCGGCCGTGGCGCGGTGCTCGATGTGACCGACGCCGCCAGCGCCGAGGCGCTCATCGAGCAGATGCAGGCCGAGGGCAGTGCTCCCGGCATCCTGGTCAACAACGCCGGCATCACCCGCGACAACCTCGCCATGCGCATGAAGGACGAGGAGTGGTCGTCGGTGATCGACACCAACCTCTCGGCAGTGTTCCGGCTGTGCAAACTGGTGATGCGCCCGATGATGAAGGCCCGCTTCGGCCGCATCATCAACATCACCTCGGTGGTCGGCGCGAGCGGCAATCCCGGGCAGGCGAACTACGCGGCGGCCAAGGCCGGGGTGGCCGGCATGACGCGTGCGCTCGCCCGCGAGCTCGGCAGCCGCAACATCACGGTCAACTGCGTGGCACCGGGCTTCATCGACACCGACATGACCCGCTCGCTCAGCGAAGCGCAGACCACCGGCCTGATGCAGAACATTCCCCTGGGCCGGCTGGGCCAACCCGAGGACATTGCTGCGGCCGTGGCCTTCCTGGCCGGGCCCGGCGCGGCCTATGTCAGCGGGACGACCCTGCACGTCAATGGCGGCATGTACATGAACTGAACGGCTCGGTCGGAGGTTCGGGGGTCGGCAGCGCCTAACTGGTAGAATCCGCGCCGTTCGGCCCGCCCCCGGGCGCATCGCACCCTTGCACCACCGGCCACGCACCCACTTCGCAACCCGCCCATCCCGGGCTCATCCCCTCACCGGACACGGCACCGCCGTGAATCCCTTCCAGGAGCAGAGAAATGGAAAACATCGAACAGCGCGTCAAGAAGATCGTGGCCGAGCAGCTTGGCGTGAACGAGGCCGACATCAAGATCGAATCGTCCTTCGTGGATGACCTTGGCGCCGATTCGCTCGACACCGTCGAGCTGGTCATGGCCCTCGAGGATGAGTTCGAGACCGAGATCCCTGACGAGGAAGCCGAGAAGATCACCACCGTGCAGCAGGCGGTGGACTACATCAAGTCGCACGCCAAGGACTGATCCGGGTCCCACCGAGGAGAGCGCCGTGAGCCGTCGTCGAGTCGTCATCACCGGGCTGGGCATCGTCTGTCCGACAGGCAATGAGGTGGCTTCGGCCTGGCAGAACGTGGTGGCCGGCCGCTCGGGCATCGACCGCATCACCCGGTTCGACGCCTCGGCCTTCACTGCGCAGATCGCCGGCGAGGTCAAGGGCTTCGACATCAGCCCCTATCTGCCCGCGAAGGAAGCCCGGCACTTCGATACCTTCATCCATTACGGCATCGCCGCCGGGGTTCAGGCCCTGCGCGACTCCGGGCTGGAGGTGAACGACACGAACGCCGAGCGTATCGGTGCGGTGGTCAGTTCGGGCATCGGCGGCCTGCCGCTGATCGAGGAAAACCACGGCGACTATGTCAAGCGCGGTCCGCGCCGCATCTCGCCCTTCTTCGTGCCGGGCTCCATCATCAACATGGTGTCGGGCCAGCTCTCGATCATGCTCGGGCTGAAGGGCCCCACCTACGGCGTGGTCTCGGCCTGCACCACGGGCACCCACTCCATCGGCGATGCCGGCCGCCTGATCGAGTACGGCGACGCCGACATCATGCTCGCGGGTGGCACCGAGTCCACCATCTCACCGCTGGGTCTGGGCGGCTTTGCCTCGATGCGGGCGCTGTCCACCCGCAACGACGATCCCGCCACCGCCAGCCGTCCCTTTGACAAGGACCGTGACGGTTTCGTGCTCGGCGAGGGGGCCGGTGTGCTGGTGCTCGAGGAGTACGAGCACGCCCGTCGCCGTGGCGCCCGCATCTACGCCGAGCTCGCCGGTTACGGCATGAGCTCCGACGCCTTCCACATGAGCGCGCCCTCCGAAGATGGCGAGGGCCCGGCGCGCGGCATGCGCAATGCACTTCGCAATGCCGGCGTGAACCCCGACCAGGTGAGCTACCTCAACGGGCATGCCACCTCCACGCCGCTGGGGGACATCGCCGAGACCCGCTCCATCCGTCGGGCCTTCGGCGACGCGGCCAACGGGCTTGTGGTCAACTCCACCAAGTCCATGACCGGCCATCTGCTCGGCGCGGCCGGGGGCATCGAGGCGGTGTTCACCGCACTGGCGGTGCATCACCAGATCTCGCCGCCCACCATCAACATCTTCAACCAGGATCCGGCCTGCGATCTCGACTACTGCGCGAACACCGCGCGCGATCTGAAGATCGAGGTGGCCATGTCGAACTCCTTCGGATTCGGCGGCACCAACGGGTCCCTGGTGATGCGCCGGGTCTGAGCCAGGCTGGCGCATCGCTCGGAGGCCGGGCATGGGTTTCGCCGCCCGCATCACCGTACGCCAGGCAGGCGCCTGGCGGGCGGGCACCTGGGGCTGCGCCCTGACCGGCCTGCTCGGAATCGCGCTCTCGGCCGGCTTCTCTTTGGCCGGCTCCTCCGCCGCCGCCGGCATGGTCTCCGGCTGGGCGGCCTTTCCGGTCGGTCTCGCCATCATGCTCGGCGGGTCGTGGCATGTCTTGCGTGCCCGGCGCGCGGCCGTGTCCGCCCTCTCCGACCTGCACATCGATGCCCAGGGCAGCGCCCAGTTGTGCAGGGCCGGTAGCGCCGAGCCCTTCAGGGCGGTTGCCGGCCATCGGAACCGGCTGCTCCTCGCCCTCGAAAGGGCGGATCATCCCCGCGGGAGTCCGGGGCGCTGGCTGTCAGTTCGGCAGCCCCGGTCCGACTCCGAGCGCGCAGCACTCGGCGCCTGGCTCGTCTGGCTGTCGCGCGGCGCGCGCTGATCGCCCCTTCGCCGACCGTGTCGGGCTTGCAAAGCCCGTGTGTCGCCCCCATCCTCCACCGGGTCTGCATGACCGCCTCGCGGCGGTCGCCGGATCCAACTCAGGCGGCTTGCCCGCGTCCTCGTCCGTGTCAGCGTCCATCCGCACCATGCCTGCCTTCCGCCTCATCCTCGCGGCCTCCCTGCTGGGGGTCTCCTCCCTGTTCTCCGCCGGGCCCGCCCAGGCGCAGTCCCGCGAACTCCCTGATTTCGCCGATCTCGCGGAGCGGGCCGGCCCTGCGGTGGTGAACATCCGCACCACCGAGCGCAGCAAGCCGGGCAGCGGTGCATCGCCGCAGATGCCCGAGGGCATCGACGAGAACGACCCGTTCTACGAGTTCTTCCGGCGCTTCTTTCCGCCGCGCCAGTCTCCGGGGCCGGGTCAGGGCCCGCGAAACCGGGGTGGCGAAGAGACGCCCCGTGGGGTGGGTTCGGGCTTCTTCATCTCGTCCGACGGATTCCTGCTCACCAATCACCATGTGGTCGACGGCGCCGACGAAATCTATGTCACGCTCAGCGACAAGCGGGAGTTCAAGGGCAGGGGGGTTGGCTCTGACCGCCGCACCGATGTCGCGCTGGTCAAGATCGATGCCACCGGCCTCCCCAAGCTCCCGGTGGGCGATTCCGCGAAGCTGCGGGTGGGCGAGTGGGTGATGGCGATCGGCTCGCCCTTCGGCCTCGAGAACTCCGTCACCGCCGGCATCGTCTCGGCCAAGGGCCGTGAGACGGGCGACTACCTCCCCTTCATCCAGACCGATGTGGCGGTCAATCCCGGCAACTCCGGCGGGCCGCTGCTGAACCTGCGGGGCGAGGTGATCGGCATCAACTCCCAGATCTACAGTCGCACCGGTGGCTTCATGGGCATCTCCTTCGCGATCCCGATCGATGAGGCCATGCGCGTGGCCGATCAGCTCCGCGCCTCGGGGCGGGTCATCCGCGGCCGGATCGGGGTGGGCATCGCCGAGGTCACCAAGGAGATCGCCGAACCCCTCGGGCTGCCCAAGGCAGCCGGCGCGCTGGTGCGCAATGTCGAGCCCAACGGCCCGGCTGCCAGGGCGGGGGTGGAGGAGGGCGACATCATCCTTCGATTCGACGGCAAGACCATCGAGAAGTCGAGCGACCTGCCGCGACTGGTCGGATCGACCAAGCCGGGCGCCAAGGTCAGCATGCAGGTCTGGCGCAAGGGCGCTGCCAGGGAGCTGCAGGTCACTGTCGGCGAGAGCGAGCCCGATCGCGCCCAGCGCGCTCAGCGCCCGGGCAGCCCGGGGCCCGGCGGGCCGGCGGCGCCGGCGCCTGCCAATGCACTGGGCCTGGTGGTGACCGACCTCAGCGAGGAGCGTCGGTCCCAGCTGCGCGTGAAGGGCGGCGTTCAGGTGGAGTCCGCCGAGGGGCTGGGCGCCCGCGCCGGCATCCGCCCGGGCGATCTGATCCTGTCACTGAACAACCAGGATGTCACCGGCGCGCGCCAGTTCAACGACCTGGTGGCCAAGCTCGACAAGGCCCGCACCCATGTGCTGCTGGTGCGCCGTGGCGACAATGCGAGCTTCGTGCCGATCAAGCCGCTGCCGTCCTCGGCGCCCGCTCGCTGAGGCGCCACCCGCACGGCGGGGCCATCCCCCGCCACTGATAGAATCTGGCTTCCGCGCGCCTTCCCGGCGCGCGTTCGTCTTCGGGCCCCATGCAGCACATCCGCAACTTCTCGATCATCGCGCATATCGACCATGGCAAGTCGACCCTGGCCGACCGCCTGATCCAGCGCTGCGGCGGCCTGTCCGACCGCGAGATGGAGGAGCAGGTGCTCGACTCCATGGACCTCGAGCGCGAGCGGGGCATCACCATCAAGGCGCAGACCGCGGCCCTGCGTTATCTGGCGCAGGACGGGAAGGTCTACCACTTCAACCTCATCGACACGCCCGGGCATGTCGACTTCTCCTACGAGGTCAGCCGTTCGCTGTCGGCCTGCGAAGGCGCGCTGCTGGTGGTCGATGCCACGCAGGGCGTCGAGGCCCAGACTGTGGCCAACTGCTACACCGCCATCGATCTCGGTGTCGAGGTGGTGCCGGTGCTCAACAAGATGGACCTGCCCTCGGCCGACCCCGATGCCGCCGCGGCCGAGGTCGAGGATGTGATCGGCATCGACGCCACCGACGCGATCCGGGCCAGTGCCAAGACCGGGCTGGGCATTGACGAGATCCTCGAGGCGATCGTCCGCCGCATTCCGCCGCCCAAGGGCGACCCGGCCGGGCCGCTGCAGGCCCTGATCATCGACTCCTGGTTCGACAACTATGTCGGCGTGGTCATGCTGGTGCGGGTGGTCAATGGCGTGCTGCGGCCGCGTGACCGCATCCGCCTGATGGCCACGGGCCTGTCCTACAACTGCGAGCAGGTGGGCGTGTTCACCCCCAAGTCATCGGCGCGCGAGTCACTTTCGGCGGGCGAGGTCGGCTTCATCATCGCCGGCATCAAGGAACTGAAGGCGGCCAAGGTCGGTGACACCGTCACCCTCGCCGGCCAGCCCGCGGTGGCGCCGCTGCCCGGCTTCAAGGAGATCAAGCCCTCGGTGTTCGCCGGCCTGTACCCGGTGGAGGCCAACCAGTACGAGGCCATGCGCGACGCGCTCGAGAAGCTGCAGCTGAACGACGCCTCGCTGCAGTTCGAGCCCGAGGTCTCGCAGGCGCTGGGCTTCGGGTTCCGGTGCGGCTTCCTGGGGCTGCTGCACATGGACATCGTCCAGGAGCGGCTCGAACGCGAGTTCGACATGGACCTCATCACCACGGCACCCACCGTGGTCTACGAGATCCTGCTGCGCGACGGCACGGTGCTGCAGGTGGAGAATCCCTCGCGCATGCCCGATCCGGCCCGCATCGAGGAGATCCGCGAGCCGATCGTCGATGTCACCATCTTCGTGCCGCAGGAGTACGTCGGCAACGTGATCACCCTGTGCACGAACAAGCGTGGGGTGCAGACCAACCTCGCCTATCACGGCCGTCAGGTGCACCTGAGCTACGAGCTCCCCATGAACGAGATCGTGCTCGACTTCTTCGACAAGCTGAAGTCCACCTCGCGCGGCTATGCCTCCATGGACTACGAGTTCAAGGAGTACCGCGCCTCCGATGTGGTGCGCATGGACATCATGGTCAATGGCGACCGGGTCGACGCCCTCAGCCTGATCGTCCACCGATCGGTCTCGCAGAGCCGCGGACGGGAGGTGGCGGCGCGCATGCGCGAGCTGATCCCGCGGCAGATGTACGATGTCGCCATTCAGGCGGCCATCGGCTCCAACATCATCGCGCGCGAGAATGTCAAGGCGCTGCGCAAGAACGTGCTGGCCAAGTGCTACGGCGGCGACATCACCCGCAAGAAGAAGCTGCTCGAGAAGCAGAAGGCTGGCAAGAAGCGCATGAAGCAGGTCGGCACGGTCGAGATTCCCCAGGAAGCCTTCCTGGCCGTGCTCCAGGTGGGTGAACGCTGATGCGCCGGCGGCTGTCGCGGTGCCAGGAGATCCGGTGAACGACGCCAGCAGTTCGCTGAATTTCGCGCTGATCCTGTTCGCGCTGCTGGTGGTGTGCTTTGCCGCCTGGCTCGCCGACCGGCTGGTGTTTCGCCGCGCCCGTGCCCGGCTGGCCGAAGAACGGGTCGCCCGTTTCGATGCCGACCAGGCCGTGCTGCCGGCGCACCAGCGCGCTGCCGACCCCGCGGCGGCCCGGCTGGCGATCAGCCGCGAGGCCCTGCGCCAGCCGCTCTGGCTCGAATACACCGCAGGCCTCTTTCCGGTGATCGCGGTGGTGTTCTTCCTGCGCTCGTTCCTGGTCGAACCGTTCAAGATCCCGTCGGGTTCCATGATTCCCACGCTGCTGGTGGGTGACCTGATCCTGGTGAACAAGTTCAGCTATGGCGTACGCCTGCCGGTGATCCACACCAAGGTCCTCGAGGTGGGTTCGCCGCAGCGCGGTGATGTGATGGTGTTCCGCTTCCCGCGGGATCCGTCCATGGACTACATCAAGCGCGTGGTGGGCGTGCCCGGCGATCAGGTCTCCTACCAGAACAAGCGCCTGAGCGTGAATGGTGTCGAGGTGCCGTTGAAGCCCGCGGGCGAGTTCTACGACGCAGACCGCCTGAGCTACGCGCCCCAGTACAGCGAGACGCTCGGATCCGTGGAGCACCGGATCCTCACCGAGCTCGACAAGCCGTCATTCATTTCGGCGACCGATGCCTTCCCGTTCAGGGATTCATGCCGGTACGGAAATAACGGGTTATCCTGCACCGTGCCTGCCGGGCATTACTTCGTCATGGGCGATAATCGCGAGAACAGCCTGGACAGCCGCTTCTGGGGGTTCGTCCCCGAGGCCAATCTGGTCGGCAAGGCCTTCTTCATCTGGATGAATTTCGGCGACCTGAAACGCATCGGCGGATTCCACTGATGACCATGCTGCGCACCCACACCCTTTCCTTTCGCGGTCGTCAAGGCGGCCTGGGGCTGATCGGCCTGCTGGTGATGATCGGCATCGCCTTGTGCGTGGCGGTGGTCGGCATGCGGGTCTCACCCACCGTGGTCGAGTTCCTCGCCGCCAAGCGGGCCATCCACCGGATTGCCGAGGCGGGCACCCGCAGCTCCGGCGAGATCGTCAAGGCCTTCGACGAAATGAGCGCGATCGACGACATCAGCTCGATCACCGGGCGCGACCTGCGAATCGAGCGCGCCGGTGCGATCGTCACCCTGAGCTTCGCCTACGAGAAGCGCATCCCGCTTTTCGGCCGCGCGAGCCTGCTGCTGCAGTACGACGCGACCGCCTCGTCGAACTGAGGCCGGAGGATGTCCCCGGACGACCTGCAGCGCAGACTCGGCCACCGGTTCAGCGACCCAGCGCTGCTCACCCAGGCGCTTACCCACCGCAGCTTCGGGCAGCCCAACAACGAGCGGCTCGAGTTTCTCGGCGACAGCGTGCTCAACTGCGTCGTGGCCACGCTGCTCTACGAGCGTTTCCAGACGGTCGACGAGGGTGATCTTTCCCGGGTGCGGGCCACCCTGGTGAAGCAGCAGTCGCTGTTCGAGCTTGCCATGCGGCTCGAGCTCGGTCCCTGCGTGCGTCTGGGCGAAGGCGAATCGCGCAGCGGCGGCTTTCGCCGGCCCTCGATCCTGGCTGATTGCCTCGAGGCGCTGTTCGGCGCGGTCTTCCTCGATGGCGGCTTTCTGGCGGCGCGGGCGGTCATCCATGGCCTGTATGACCCGGTGCTGGCCACCGTCGATCCCCGCACCCTGGGCAAGGATGCCAAGACCCTGCTGCAGGAGCACCTTCAGAGTAAGCGCATTCCGCTGCCGGTGTATTCGGTGGTCGGCACGCTCGGTGCGGCCCACAGCCAGACCTTCGAGGTGGAGTGCCTCATTCCCAAGCTTGACATCCAGGTGCTCGGGCGCGGCGGCAGCCGCCGCGCGGCCGAGCAGGCCGCGGCGCTGCTCGCGCTGGAACGCGCAGGGCAGCGAGCCCCCGCCAGCGCGTCCCGCCGCCGTGCCGGGACGGCCGACCCCACAGACGGAGCGGTGTCATGAGCGAGGCGCCCAGCCCGCCGCACCGCGCCGGCTTCGTCGCCATCGTCGGGCGGCCCAATGTCGGCAAGTCGACACTGCTCAACCGGCTGATCGGGCAGAAGATCTCGATCACCTCGCGCAAGGCGCAGACCACACGTCACCGCATCCTCGGCGTGCTCAACCGACCCGACGCCCAGTTGCTGTTCGTTGACAGCCCGGGTTATCAGACCCGCTCGATGGGCGCGCTCAACCGCGTGCTCAATCGCACCGCACGCCAGGTGGCCGACGACGCCGACCTGGTGGTGATGGTCTGCGATGCGCATGGCTGGACGCCCGCCGATCGCGAGATGGCTGCGCTTCTGCCCACCGGCACACCGGTGCTGCTGGCGATCAACAAGGTCGATGCGATCGCCGACCGGGCGCGGCTGGTGGCCATGGTCCGACAGGCCACCGCCGATCGTGCCTTCGACGAGGTGGTGCCGCTCAGTGCCCGCACCGGTCGTCAGGTCGAGCTGCTCGCCGACCTGTGCGTGGCGCGGCTGCCGGAAGGCCCGCGACTGCTCGACGACGATGCGCCCACCGACCGCAGCGAGCGCTTCCTGGCCACCGAACTCATCCGCGAGAAGCTGTTCCGCCTGCTCGGCGACGAGCTGCCCTACGAGAGCACGGTGGTGCTCGAGGGCTTCGAGGAGCTGCCCGGCCTGCGCCGCATCCATGCCACCATCGTGGTCGCCCGCGACGCCCACAAGCCGATCGTCCTGGGCAGTGGTGGCGAGCGGATCAAGCGCATCGCGATCGAGGCGCGCGCCGACCTCGAGAAGATGCTCGGCTGCCGGGTCTACCTCGAGCTCTTCGTGAAGGTCCGCGGCGGTTGGGCCGACGACGAGACCAGCCTGCGCGCCTACGGCTACGAGTAGCCGGGGTCCGGCATGAGCGCCGCCGCATCCCGGGTTGATCTGCAGGCCGCGTTCCTGCTGCACAGCATCCCGTACAAGGAGACCAGCCTCATCGTCGAGCTGTTCACGCGGGAGCACGGGCGGCTGGCGGCGGTGGCCAAGGGGGCGCGCCGGCCGCATTCCGCGCTGCGCGGCGTGCTGCTGCAGTTCCAGCCGCTGTCGGCCGGCTGGACCGGGCGCAACGAACTGCGCCTGCTCACCGCCGCGGCCTGGGTGGGCGGCATGCCCAGCCCCCAGGGAGACGCGCTGCTCTGTGCCTTCTACCTGAACGAGCTGCTGATGAAGCTGCTGCCGCGGGAGGATCCGCATCCGGCGCTCTATGATGCCTACCAGCAGGCGCTGTTCGAGCTCTCGGGCAGCGGCCCGCATGACGAGACCCTGCGCCGCTTCGAATGGCTGCTGCTTCGCGAAGCAGGCTACGCGCCCGATCTTGCGCGCGACACCGACGCGCGGCCGATCCAGCCGGGTGGACAGTACCGCTGGGAACCGTCGGCGGGCTTTGCGGCGGCCGAGCCTGCGGCAGCGGGCGATGCCGCGCTGATCAGCGGCGAGACGCTTGCCGGCCTGGCCGCCGGCAGCTTCGCCTCGCCGCGGGCCCGCTCGCAGGCAAAATACCTGACCCGCGCGATCCTCGCGCATCATCTCGACGGCGCGGCGCTGAGCACCCGCCAGATCCTCATCGACCTGCACAAGCTATGATCGAACTCGGCGTGAACATCGACCACGTGGCCAGCATCCGCCAGGCCCGTCGCACCTACGAGCCCGACCCGGTCTGGGCGGCGGTCGAGGCCCATCTCGGCGGCGCCGATGGCATCACCATCCACCTGCGCGAAGACCGTCGCCACATCAACGACGATGACGTCCGGCGCCTGCGTGAACTCACCCAGGTCAAGCTCAATCTCGAGATGGCGGCCACCGACGAGATGGTCGGCATCGCGATCCGTACCCGCCCCGAGATGGCCATGCTGGTACCCGAGGGCCGCCATGAGGTCACCACCGAGGGCGGGCTGGACATCGTTGCCCAGGAGTCGCGCATCCGTGAGGTGGTGGCCGCGCTCGCGGGCGCGGGCATCGTCAGCAGCGTGTTCATCGACGCCGACCCGGCGCAGATCGACGCGGCCCGACGGGTGGGCGCGAAAGTCTGCGAGATTCATACCGGGCCCTACGCGCATGCCTTCCACAACGGCGGCCGCGACACCGAGGGGCGGGGTGTGCCCGAGGAACTCGAAAGGATCCGGCGCGCCGGCGCGCAGATCATCGGCCTGGGCATGCGCTTCAACGCCGGCCATGCGCTGAACTACCACAATGTCCAGGCAGT
>NZ_CEXFHW010000093.1:0-15269 GCF_982640115.1 Quisquiliibacterium sp.
TCCACCGGCCCGCCGAGGAACGGGTGGACGGGCGGGTCTTCGACATGGTGGCGCACCTGGTGCACAAGGACCCCGACGGCCGGCTGGCGGTGGTGGCTGTGCTGCTGGATCGCGGCCAGCCCAACCCGATCATCCAGTCGGTCTGGAACAGCCTGCCGCTGGAACGCAACGAGCCGCTCGCCGGCACGGCGCCGCTCGAGCTCGAGCAGCTGCTGCCGGTGAACCGTGGCTACTACACCTACATGGGCTCGCTCACCACCCCGCCCTGCAGCGAGGGCGTGCTGTGGCTGGTGATGAAGGAGCCGGTGACCGTGTCGACCGAGCAGATCGCGATCTTCTCGCGGCTGTATCCCATGAACGCCCGCCCGCTGCAGCCGATCGGTGACCGGCTGGTGAAGGAGTCGAAGTGATCGAAGACACGGCGATCTTCATCGGCAGGCCGCGGCAGTCGGCGATCCAGCGGCCGGCCCGCCCGCCGCCGCGCGCCAAGGCCACTGACACCCGGTAACGCAACTGAAGTCCAAGGGGACTCTGATCAGATGACCGGTTCCGGAGGGAACCCGAACTTGAAAGGACGATCATGACCCAGATCATCAACACCAATGTGCTGTCGCTGAATGCGCAGCGCAACCTCGCCACCAACGGCACAAGCCTTGCCACCTCGATCAACCGCCTGTCCACCGGCATGCGGGTGAACAGCGCCAAGGACGACGCCGCCGGCCTGGCGATCTCCGAGCGCATGAGCGCCCAGGCCCGTGGCATGGAGATCGCACGGCGCAACGCCAACGACGCGGTCTCGCTCGCCCAGACCGCCGAGGGCGCGCTGGGCAGCATCAACGGCATGCTGCAGCGCATGCGTGAACTCGCCGTGCAGTCGGCCAACGCCACCAACAGCTCCACCGACCGCACCGCCCTGCAGAACGAGTTCAACCAGCTGCAGACCGAGGTCACCCGAACCGCCAACACCACCCGGTTCAACGGCAATCTGATCCTCACCCAGACCACCAGCTTCGACTTCCAGATCGGCTCGAACGCCACCACCAACGACACCATCTCGGTGAGCGCGCTCAATGTGCTGAGCACCACCACCTCGGGCGGCGCCGACATCGGCGCCCTGGCGCGGGCCACCAGCTCCGTGCTGGACATCTCGACCGTGGGCACCCGGGGCTCCAGTGCCAGCGCGACCAACTACTTCTCGTATGCCGCGGTGTCGATGGGCACCGGCGCGCTCGGCGCCGTCGAAGTGCTGGACTTTGCGCTGGCCCAGGTCAACACCGCGCGCTCCACCTTCGGCGCGGTGCAGAACCGCTTCGACGCGGTGATCTCCAACCTGAACATCTCGGTCGAGAATCAGGCCGCCGCACGCAGCCGCATCGTGGACACCGACTACGCCCGCGAGACCGCGAACCTGGCCCGCGCCCAGGTGCTGCAGCAGGCCGGCGTGGCCATGCTCTCGCAGGCCAACGCCGCACCCAACCAGGTGCTGTCACTGCTGCGATAGGCATCGCGCAGCCCCCGGGCCGATTGACGCGGCCCGGGGCCGCGTCTTACCGTGCTGCCACCGCCACGCCCCCGCAGAAGGGGCGGCGCGGCGCCCCCCGCGCCAGCGGGGCGGCATTCAGCCCGGAGACGCCCCCCATGCCCCAAGTCCACCTGCTGGATCGCCATCTCGGCGAGCACTGGCCAGACCTGTCCACGCCCGAGGCGGTACGCGCCCTCGAGGCCATTGCCTTCGACCAGCGCATGGCTGCCGCCAGCACCTACCAGGCGCTGCGCCTGGGCAGCCAGCACGCGCCGCAGCGCCCTGCCCTGCGTCTGCTCGCCAATGCCGACCCCGACGAGGCGCCGGTCGACATCTCGCATCAGGCCTTCTTCGAGGGCGTGACCCGCACTGCCAACGCCCTGCATGCGCTCGGGGTGCGGCCCGGTCTCGCGGTGAGCTTCCTGCTGCCGCTGGTGCCGCAGGCCTTCTGGACCCTGTTCGGCGCGGAGGCCGCGGGCATCTCGAACCCGGTCAATCCGCTGCTCGAACCGCATCAGCTGGTGGAGATCCTGCGCGCGGCCGACACCCGCGTGCTGGTGGCGCTCGGCCCGGTGCCGGGCACCGACACCTGGGACAAGGTGCAGCGCATCCTGCCCGAGCTGCCGCAACTGGCGGCGGTGGTGGTGGTGGGCGCGGCTGGCGTGGCCACGGCCACCCCCGATCAGGCGGGCCAGGTGCGCGCGCCTGGCGAGCCGGTGCCGATCTTCGATTTCGATGCGCTGATCGCCGCGCAGCGCGCTGACGCGCTGATCAGCGGCCGCGACATCCAGCCCGACGAGATCGCGGGCTATTTCCACACCGGCGGCACCACCGGCACGCCCAAGCTGGTGCGCCACACCCATCGCAACCAGGTTTCGCAGGCCTGGGTGATCGGCCTGATCCTGCGCGCCGAACCGGGCGACACCACGCTCTTCGGTCTGCCGCTCTTCCATGTGGGCGGCGCGCTCTCGCAGGCCCTGGCGGGGCTTGCCTGCGGCGGCACGCTGGTGGTGCTCTCGCCCGCCGGCTGGCGCAATCCGGCGGCGCTGCGCAACCTCTGGCGGCTGGTGGCACGGTACCGGCCGCGCACCCTCACCGGCGTGCCCACCGTGCTGGCCGCCGCACTCAGCGTGCCGGTCGACGGCGCCGACCTCTCCAGCCTGGTGCGGGCCACCGGCGGCGGATCGGCGATCCCGGTGGCCGTGGCTCAGACCTACATCGAGCGCTTCAGGCTGCCGGTGCTCGAGGTCTACGGCATGACCGAGACCTCGAGCGTGCACACCATCGGCTATCCCGATCGCCCGGTGAAGGTGGGCTCGGTAGGGCAGGCCCTGCCCTACGCCCGCGTGCGGGTGGTGCGGGTGGACGCCGAGGGCCGCTGCCTGGGCGACTGCGGCACCGACGAGATCGGCGTGGTGGCCATGGCCGGGCCGGGCGTGTTCTCGGGCTACCTCAATCCGGTCCACAACCGGCAGGCCTTCGTCGAACCGGGCTGGGTGAATTCCGGCGACCTCGGTCGACTCGATGCGCAAGGCTATCTCTGGATCACCGGACGCGCGAAAGACCTGGTCATACGCGGCGGTCACAACATCGACCCGCAACCCATCGAAGAGATTCTCTACACCCATCCTGTCGTGGGCCTCGCGGCCATGGTCGGGCGGCCCGATGCCTACGCGGGCGAGCTGCCGGTGGCCTATGTGCAGCCCAAGCCCGGCATGCAACCCGACCCGGGCGAGCTGATCGACTGGGTGCGCGAGCGCACGCCGGAGCGGGCCGCGGTGCCGGTGGCCATCCACCTGATCGACCCGATGCCGCTGACTGGCGTGGGCAAGGTCTTCAAGCCGGCGCTGCGCTGGGACGCCGCCACCCGCGTGGCCAGCGCCATGCTGGCCGACCTGCCGCTGCACGGCGGCGCGCTGTCGGTGGAGACCGGCGCGCACGGCACCCACGGCAGCCTGATCCGGGTTCGGCTGAGCGGGGTGCCTGCGGCGCAGCAGGCGGCGCTCGCGCAGGCCATCGGCGAGCGGCTGGGGCCGCTGCCGATGCGCCATGAGATCGGCTGGGACTGAGCGTCGCGCCGGCGCACCGCAACGCGGCGCGAAACACGCGCCTAGTGAAGCCGCGGCCGCAGCAGCACGTCGTTGCGGTCGACCGAGCCGATCACCGGGCGCACCAGGTCACCGTCGCGCCCGAGGGCGAGCGGCACCCGGGTACCCGCCGGGCCCAGCGCCCAGACCGCGCGCAGGAACTCGGGCAGCGAGGCCACCCGGCGCCCCGCCACCTCGAGGATGAGATCACCCTGGCGCACGCCGGCCCGCTCGGCCGGGCCGCCCTGCGCCGTACCGCCCACCACCAGCTGGCCATCGGCCGTGCCGGCGTACAGCCCCAGCCAGGGCCGCGCCGGCAGGCCGCTGCGGCCGGTCTCGAGCAGGCTGCCCAGGATGGGCTCGAGCAGATCGATGGGCACGGCCATGTTGGCCTGCGCGCGCGACTCGCCGCTGCCCTCCTCGGTGAGCAGCGAGCCCACCCCGATCAGCCGGCCCTGCGCATCGAGCACCGCGGCACCACTCCACTCGGGGTGGGCAGGCGTGGTGAACAGGGCCTGCTCCAGCAGGTACTCCCAGTAGCCGGCGAATTCGCGCCGGGCTGCCAGCCTCGCCTGCAGCGCGTGGCGCCGGCCGCCATGGCCGATGACGAAGACCCGGTCGCCGGGAGCGCTGTCCTGGGCGCGGCCACGCGGCAGCACCGCGGCCTCGAGCCGGCCGAGGGCCCGTACCAGGCCGAAGCCGGTGGCCTGGTCGTAGGCCAGCGGGTAGGCCGGCAGGACAGCACCGCGCTGGGTGGTGATCCACACGCTGCTGGCCTCGGTGATCAGGTAGCCGATGGTGAGGATGGTGCCGTCGGCGCCGATGACGATGCCGTTGCCGCCGCGATCGGTGCCCAGGGTGCCGGCGGTGAAGGCCTCGTCGGGCACCTCGGCGCGCAGCGCGACCATGGCGTCGAGCGCCTGGTCGAGATCGAAGGCCAGCCCCTCGCGCGGCGGCTGCAGGGCTTCGGGGAACGACCAGTCGACATCATCGGCCATCGCCGCTGACTCCGTGGGTGGGTGTTATGTGGAATGCCGGCCGGGAGGGCGCGGGTATAGTCGGACCGGATGGCCTCGAGCACCGAACTTTACCCGCTGCTGCGGCTGGCAGCGAACCTCACGCTCACCACCATCGGCGCCTGCGGCATGTGGACCGCCTCGGTGGTGCTGCCGGCGGTGCAGGCCGAGTTCGGGGTGTCGCGCGCCGATGCCTCGCTGCCCTTCACCCTGCTGATGATCGGCTTCGGCATCGGCAGCGTGCTGGCCGGCAAGCTCAGCGACCGTTTCGGCGTGATGGTGCCCAGCCTGATTGGCGCAGCCTCGCTCGGCACGGGCTTCTGGCTGGCCAGCATCATGCCTTCCATCCTCGGCTACGCCCTGGTGTTCGGGGTGTTCATCGGGCTGATGGGGATCTCGGCGCAGTTCGCGCCGCTGATGACCGACACCTCGATGTGGTTCACCCGCCGGCGGGGCATCGCGGTGGCGATCTGCGCCAGCGGCAACTATGTGGGCGGCGCGATCTGGCCCTCGCTGATCGAGCACTTCGTGCAGGTGGCGGGCTGGCGCCAGACCTTCCAGGGCATGGGCCTGTTCTGCCTGGTGACCATGCTGCCGCTGTGTCTGGTGCTGCGGCGCCGGCCGCCGCCGCAGGCCATGCCGGCCGCGGTGGGCGGTGGGGGCGCGGCCGGCAACCGGCCCTTCGGCCTGTCACCGGGCACGGCGCAACTGCTGATGTGCGCGGCCGGGGTTGCCTGCTGCGTGGCCATGTCCATGCCCCAGGTGCACATCGTGGCCTACTGCGGCGACCTCGGCTACGGCGTGGCGCGGGGCGCGCAGATGCTCTCGATCATGCTGGCCTGCGGGGTGGTGAGCCGGCTGGTATTCGGCCTGATCAGCGATCGCATCGGCGGGCTGAAGACGGTGCTGATCAGCTCGACCCTTCAGATGGTGGCGCTGCTGCTCTACCTGCCCTTCGACTCCCTGATGTCGCTCTATGTGGCCTCGGCGCTCTTCGGCCTGTTCCAGGGCGGCATCATCCCGGCCTATGCGATCGTGGTGCGCGAGCAGTTCCCGCCCGAGGAGGCGGGTACGCGGGTAGGCATCACCCTCACCGCCACCATGGCCGGCATGGCACTGGGCGGCTGGCTGTCGGGCGCCATCTTCGACCTCACCGGCTCGTACCACGCCGCATTCGCCAACGGCGCGTTCTGGAACTTCTTCAACCTGCTGATCATGGGCTGGCTCTTTCGCCGCGTGAGCGCGGCAAGGCGCGCCGCCACCACCCCTCCCGTCCGACCCCAGACCACGCCATGACCGCCAATCCGCGCTGGAAGCAACGACCGCCCGGCTCCAACTGGGGCGACTTCGGCCCCGATGACCAGCAGGGCCGCATGAACCTGATCACACCCGAGAAGGTCCGCCAGGGTGTGGCCGAGGTGCGCGAGGGCATCACCTTCTGCCTGAGCCTGCCGCTCGACTTCCCCGGCGGCAATGTGCTCAATCCGCGCCGCCATCCGCCGGTGGTGCGGCCCACGGTGCGCAACGGCCGACCGAACATGAACTACCGGCTGTTCCAGGACGACCCGGACGCCAGCGATGTCATCAGCGACGACCTGGTGGTCATGCACCTGCAGTACTCCACGCAGTGGGACAGCTTCGCGCATGTCGGCCAGCTCTTCGACGCCGACGGCGACGGATTCCCCGAGCCGGTGTACTACAACGGCTTCAAGCCGGGCGAGCATGTGGTGGGCCCCACCGATGTCGCCGATGCTGGTGTGCCGCAGGGCCTGCTGCCCGCCGGCAGCTCGCAGGCGCGGGCCCTGGGCATCGAGACCATGGCCGAGCATGGCGTGCAGGGCCGCGCGGTCATGATCGACCTGCACGCCCACTTCGGCCGGCGCCACCACGCGGTGGGCTATGACGACCTGATGCGCGTGATGGAGGCCGACCGGGTGGTGGTCGAGACCGGTGACATGGTCTGCCTGCACACCGGCTTCTCGCAGATGCTGCTCGAGATGAACCGGCAGCCCGACGCGCACACCGTCGAGAACAGCTGCACGGCGCTCGACGGCCGCGACCCGAAGCTGCTGCAGTGGATCACCGACAGCGGCCTGTCGGTGCTGATTGCCGACAACTATGCGGTCGAGATGACGCCCTCGCGCAAGGGCCACCTGCTGGGCTGCTGCGCCACGCTGCCGCTGCACGAGCACTGCCTGTTCAAGCTGGGCATCCACCTCGGCGAGATCTGGCATCTCACGCCGCTGGCCGACTGGCTGCGCGCGCACGGCCGCAACCGGTTCCTGCTCACCGCACCGCCCTTGCGCCTGCCCGGCGCGGTGGGGTCGCCGGCCACGCCGATCGCCACGGTGTAGCCCCGGGCACGCCCCGTCGCGCAGGCCCGGTGGAGGGCCCCGGCGCGCAAGCCCGGGGCGGGCCTCAGCGCAAGTCCACCGAGGCCTGGAGGGTGCCGAAGGTCTGGGGCCTGAAGCGGCCCTGGGCCACCGCCTCGGAATCGAACTCCATGGTGCGCCGGACGAGCGCGAAGCGCAGCCGCCAGGCCGGCGTGGGCGCGAGCGTTGCGCCCAGGTGCGCCTCGGCCACCCAGGGCGCGGGCCGCGCCCGCGAGACCGCGCCGTAGAGCGGCCCGTCGATGAAGCGGTCCCAGCCCACGGCACGCACGGCGCCGCCGGCCTGCACCGACCAGCGCCCGCCGGTGTCGAGGCGACCGGTGGCGGCCGATGCTTCCAGCGGCATGGCCGTGCCCGAGAGCCGGTCGCCCAGACGCAGGCTGAGCGCCACCAGCGCCTGACCCTGCAGCGTGCCCAGCGTGCCGCCAGCACGCCCGACCACATCGAGATGCTGGCCGAGCAGCGGCCAGCGCTGCTCGTGGGCGAGCTGCCACTGCACACCCAGGCGCGGGCGCAGCTGGTGGTCCCAGCCCAGGGCCGGCTCCACCCGCAGCACATCGCGATGCCAGCGGGTCTGCACCCATTCGGCAAGCGAGGCGGGGCCGGTCACGCCCACCTGCAGCTCGGCCAGACGGGTCTGGTCGCGCGACTCGATGAGCGCGGCGGCCGACGCGAACAGCCAGCCGGCCATCGGACGGTCATCGGGATCATGGGCGGGCAGACGCCGCTGGTTCTGCATGAACAGGGTCTGGCCGATCGACCAGCGCGCGGTGCGCGTGGCGCCGGCATCGCAGGCCTGCAGCCCGCACCAGGCATCGGCCATGCGGGCCACCGGTCCGTCGGCCAGCGCCGGCCGGAACCAGTGCCCGCGCAGCGACTGGGAGTACCAGCGGTCATGCTTGTTGAGGCCGGCGAACTCGTCGTTGTCCACCTGCACCGACAGGGTCTGGGCGCTGACGCCGGCGGCCGCCAGCGTCAGCAGCAACCCGCTGAGGGCCGCACGCGCGGTCATGCCGCGTCCAGCGCCGCGCCCACCCGCGCGAAGAGCCCGTCGGCCTGCGCACCGTCGATCCAGCGGGCCACGGTGACCGCGCGCCGCTGCGGATCGACCCAGGTGATCGAGCTGCCCGCGCCCACCGCGAAGAAGCTGTCGTGCGGCGCGCTGGGGAAGATCACGCCGTCGCGGTTGAGCCAGATCAGGTAGCCGTAGAAGGGCGCGATCGGGCAGGCCTCGCGCATGCGGGCGATCCAGTCGGACGACAGCACGCGGCGCCCGCCGGCGATGCCGCCCTCGAGCAGCAGCGCGCCCACGCGGGCCTGGTCGAGACTGTCGATGGAGATGCCACCGCCCCAGTGGGTGCCGCCGGGCACCGAGATCATGCGCCGGCCACGCACCGTCACCCAGGCATGGCGATAGCCCTCCCAGCGCCAGCGGTCGCTCGCGCCGATCGGCCGCATGATCGCCTCCGCGAAGACCTCGGGCAGGGGTCGGCCGAACAGGTGCAGCAGCGCCAGCGAGAGCTGGTTGATGCGCACATCGTTGTACTCCCAGTAGCTGCCCGGGGCCTGCAGCGGGCGCGCGTCGCCCTTGCGGCCGGCCGGAGGCACCGGCTGGTACTGCACCGCCCGCCAGCGATCGACCTGCTCGGGCAGGCCGAAGACCGAGCCTTCCCACTCGCTGGTCTGCTGCAGCAACTGGTGCCAGGTGATGGCGGCGTTGTGCCCGCCCTCGAAGCCGATGCCGGGCACACGGCGGATGACCGGCTCGTGCACATCGGGCAGCAGACCGCGGTCATGGGCCACGCCAGCCAGCAGCGCGAGATAGGTCTTGGCCACGCTGAAGGTGAGGTCCACCCGCCAGGGATCGCCCCACTGCGCCAGCACCTGGCCGTCTTGCCAGACCACACCGCTGGCCGGCCCGCGGGCGTGTACCGGGCCGAGCAGCCGGTTGTAGGGCGCCGGATCGGCGCCGTGCACGCCCCAGGTGCCGCTGGGGTCATCGGGATCGCGGGGCCAGGGGCTCTCATGGGCCTGCGCCCAGGCGATCGCCTCCTGGAAGCGCGCCGCGGGCGCGGGCTGCGGGCGGGCGCCGTTCACTTGCGCGCCCGATCGGGGTAGCTGGCGGCCATGCCGTCGCGGACATCCTGCTGGATGCCGTACTGCGGGAACGGATAGCGCAGGCCGTTGCCGCCGAGCGCAGCCATGCCGGCCAGGGCCTTGGGCAGATACTCCGGCGGGATCGCCATGAGCATCTCGTCGTCGAGCACGCCACCGTAGCGGCGCTCGGCGAAGCAGGGAATCGACAGGCTGGGCTGGCGGGTGGACAGCGCCCTGCCCCAGGAATCGGCGCAGGCCGACTCGCCCACCACGCTCCAGTCGAAGCGCTTGTAGCCGCTCCACTGCAGGCCGTTGATGAAGTACATCATCGCGCCCGGCGTGGCGTAGAAGAGCACGATGTCGGGCGGATCGAGCCGACCCGCCGAGAGCGGCGAGACCGCCATCGCCTGGTAGCGGCCCACCGGCACGATGGTCATGGCCGCCTGGTGCGCGGCGGAGTCGGGCTGGGTGGCGTACCAGACCCCGACCATCGACTTGCCGGAGCGCCAGTCCTCGTCCTGCCCGCCCAGGCCGATCACGGCCTTGCACTGCGCGCCCACCAGATCGGCGGCCGTGATGCCCACCGTCCAGCCCAGGCGGGCGGCCTGGCCGACGATCTGGTCGGTGGTGTGCACCGACTTCGGCCGGCGGATGCGCGGAATGGCGGCCATCTCGGCCTCGGTCTCGAACAGCTTCATGCCGAAGGGATTGCTGCGCAGGCGCAGCACGCGCTCGAGCTGGGCGCCAAGGGCGGGCAGGTCGAGCCGCTCGGCGGCGGGGGCATCGGGGGCGGTGGCGGTGCTCATGGGAGTCTCCTGGGCGGATGTGCCCATCGATGGTAGTCCAGCGCGGCGGGGCGCCGGTTCCGCTACTGCTGCGGGCCGATGCGCCGCACCACGGCGGCCATGCTCACCGCGTCGGCCTCGACGAAGCGCGTGAAGGCGGCCGCATCCAGGAACTGGATCGGCGAACCCACAGCGCCCAGGGTGCGCGCCACCCGCTCGTCCTCGGCGGCGCGGCGCGCGGCTTCGCGCAGCCGGGCCAGCACCGGCTCGGGCGTGCCCGCCGGCGCGAACAGGCCGGACCACTGCGAGAAGGCCACGGGCACGCCGAGCTCGCGCAGGCTGGGCACCTCGGGCAGCGCCGCCAGCCGGCCCTCGCCCCAGTGGGCCAGTGCCCGCAAGCGGCCAGCGCGCACATGGGCCACGATGGTGGCCGGCCCGGTGGCCAGGGCATCGACCTGCCCGCCGAGCAGACCGATCACGGCCGGCCCGGCGCCGGTGTAGGGCACATGGACCATGAAGCTGCCGGTGGCCTGCTTGAGCATCTCCATCGGCACATGCATGGTGCCGTAGGTGCCCGACGAGCCGAAGGTGAGCGCGCCCGGTCGCGCGCGGGCATGGGCCAGGAACTCGGCCAGGCTGCGCCAGGGGCTCTCGGCGCGCACCACCAGCACGGTGGGGTCGGCCGTGAAGCGCGCCAGCGGCACGAGCTGGGCCAGCTGGTAGAGCGGGGCGCGGCCGAGCACGCGGTCGGCCTCGGGAATGATGGTCACCGACGAGAGCGCCAGCAGCAGGGTGTGGCCATCGGGCCGGGCACGGGCCACCTGGGCCATGCCGATACCGCCGCCGGCACCGGCCTTGTTCTCGACCACCACCGGCTGGCCGAGCGTGCGCGCGAGGGCCTCGGCCACCGGCCGGGCCACGGTGTCAGCCACGCCCCCCGGCGGGAAGGGCACCACCAGGCTGAGCGGGCGTGACGGCCAGGGCTCATCAGCCACCACCCGCGTGGCGGGCAGGCCTGCCGCGCCGGCCAGCATCAGGGCACGGGCGAGCGTCCGTCGCCGGGGCAGACAGGGGGTGGCGCTGCGCGGGCGGAATCTCATGCGGTCTCCGTGTGGCATCCTCGGACCCGACCCGAGCCGCGCAAGCCGCGCATCGGACCGCTGCCGCGCGTGGCGGCGTCCGGGCAAAGGTAGGATTCGACCACAGAAAGGACGCGTTGATGATCCCCTCCAGCGGCGGCAAGACCCTGGCCCTGAACGACGAGGAACTGGCCCGCCTCGATGAACTGCTCGCCGGCGCCAACGAAGAGGAGTCGATGACGCTCGAGGAGTTCGACGGCTTCACCGCCGCCACCCTGAGCAGCCCGGTGCCGATCGGACCCGACGAACTCCTCGGCGAGATCCTCGGCGCGGCGCCCGAGACCGCCGCCGCAGGCCTGCCACCCGACGATCGCGAGACGCTGATGCGGCTGCTGCGCCGGCATCGCGACCATGTCTCGCAGCAGCTGCACGAGGGCGAGGGCTTCTCGCCGGTGCTGGCCTACGACGAGGCCGGCCGGGTGGATGGCCGCGGCTGGGCGATCGGCTATCTGCGCGGCGTGGGCCTGCGCGCCGATGACTGGACCCCGCTCGACGACGACGACGACTTCGCCGACATCCTTGACCCCATGGTGCGGCTGGCCGACGAGTTCGACCCCGAGACCGGCGAGCTGCGCGAGGCCATCCCGGTGGACGAGCGCGCCGCGCTGGTGGAAGAGATGATCGGCAACGCCATGGATGCGTTCGCCTTCTTCCAGGAGGCGCGCGAGCGGGCGCTGTCACCGGCCACGGTGCGCCGCGACCAGCCCAAGGTGGGCCGCAACGACCCCTGCCCCTGCGGCAGCGGGCGCAAGTACAAGAACTGTCACGGAGGACAATGAGGCATGGCCATCGACTATCAGAAGCTGAAGAACCGGGTCTTCCCGGATGTGGAGCAGACCTACGGCTGGAAGGACTCGGCCCTGTACGCGCTGGGCATCGGCTTCGGCCACGACCCGCTCGACACCCGCCAGCTGCGCTTCGTCTACGAGGACGACATGCTGGCGGTGCCGACCATGCCGGTGGTGCTGGCCACGCCGGGCTTCTGGGTGAAGGAACCCGATTCCGGCGTCGACTGGGTGAAGGTGCTGCACGGCGAGCAGAGCCTGACCGTGCACAAGCCGCTGCCGGTGGCCGGCACGGTGGTGGGCACGCTCAAGGTGACCGGCATCGTCGACAAGGGGCGCGACAAGGGCGCCATCCTCGTGCAGGAGCGCCGCCTCTACGACAAGGCGAGCGGCGATCTGCTCGCCACCCTCGAGGGGCTCACCTTCTGCCGCGGCGATGGCGGCTTCTCCGAGCGCGAGGGCAACGGCCCCAAGGGCGGCGACCCCTCCCCGGCAGCCAAGCCGGCGGTGCCCGAGGGCCCGCCCGACCATGTCCGCGACATGCCGACCATGCCGCAGGCCGCGCTGATCTACCGACTGTGCGCCGACCTCAATCCGCTGCATGCCGACCCCGCCGTGGCCACGGCCGCCGGCTTCAAGGCTCCCATCCTTCACGGCCTGGCGAGCTACGGCGCGGCCGGTCACGCGGTGCTGGCCGCCTGCTGCAACTACGACCCCAGCCGGCTGAAGAGCTTCGGCCTGCGCTTCTCCAGCCCGGTGTATCCCGGCGAGACCCTGCGCGTGGAGATGTGGGTGCGCGGCCAGGATGTGCACTTCCGCGTGAAGGCCATGCCGCGCGATGTGGTCGTGCTCAACAACGGCCTGGCCAAGGTGATCTGACATGGCCGCCACCCGACCCCTCAAGCGCAAGCTCTTCACGGCCGAGCACGAGCAGTTCCGCGACACCGCGCGCCGCTTCTTCGAGCGCGAGATCATGCCCCACCATGAACGCTGGGAGGAGCAGGGCTTCGTCGACCGCGAGGCCTGGCTCAAGGCCGGCGAAGCCGGGCTGCTGTGCATGAGCATGCCCGAGGCCTATGGCGGCGCGGGCGCCGACCGGCTCTACAGCACCGTGCTGATCGAGGAGGCCGCCCGGGTGGGCGCCTCGGGCCCGGGCTTCTCGCTGCACTCCGAGATCGTCTCGCCCTACCTCAACCGCTACGGCACCGAAGCGCAGAAGCAGGCCTGGCTGCCGCGCATGGCGCGCGGCGAGATCATCGGCGCCATCGCCATGACCGAGCCCGGCGCCGGCTCCGACCTGCAGTCGGTGCGCACCACCGCCATCCGCCAGGGCGACCACTACCTGCTCAACGGCTCCAAGACCTACATCACCAACGGCTACAACAGCGACCTGGTGATCGTGGTCGCCAAGACCGATCCCAGCCTGGGCGCCAAGGGCACCAGCCTGCTGCTGGTGCCGGCCGACTCGCCCGGCTTCTCCAAGGGCCGCCGCCTGAAGAAGCTCGGCCTGAAGGCGCAGGACACCTCGGAGCTGTTCTTCGACAATGTGAAGGTGCCTGTCGAGAATCTGCTGGGCCGCGAGGGCGAGGGCTTCATCTGCCTCATGCAGGAACTGCCCTGGGAACGGCTCATGATTGCGCTGCGCGCGGTGGCCGCCGCCGACGCCGCGATCGACTGGACCCTCGAGTACACCCGCAACCGCAAGGCCTTCGGCAAGCCGGTGTTCGACTTCCAGACCACCCGCCACAAGCTCGCCGAGTGCCGCACCCAGGTGCAGGTGGGTCGCGCCTTCGCCGACCAGTGCCTCGAGGCGGTGCTCACCAACGAGCTCGATGTGGCCACCGCGGCCATGGCCAAGTACTGGTGCACCGAGATGCAGTGCAAGGTGGTCGACGAGTGCGTGCAGCTGCACGGCGGCAGCGGCTACATGCTCGAGTACCCGATCACCCGGGCCTACGCCGACGCGCGGGTGCAGCGCATCTACGGCGGCACCAGCGAGATCATGAAGGAAGTGATCGCGCGCACGCTGTAGCGGCGCGCGGGACGGCCTCAGGTGCCGCAGAAGGTGCGGTAGGCGGCAGTCACCTCCGATGGCGCGGGCTCGGCCAGGTGCTCGCGGCCGGGCCGCTCCTCGAAGGGCTCGCGCAGCGCCTGCAGTAGGGCCTGCAGCGGTCCGAGATCATCATGGTCGGAGGCCGCGGCCAGCGCCTCCTCCACCCGATGGTTGCGGGCGATGATCCAGGGGCTGTGCCGACGCATGGCCGCGGCCCGCGCCGCGGCCGCCGCGGGCGAGGTCTGGCCGCCATCGACGACCGCGCAGCGCGCGCGCCAGCGGGCCAGCCAGGGCGCGAGGCTGGCCGGTTCGGCGAAGAGCGCCTGCAGCGGCGCGGCCTGGCCTTCGGCGGCATCGGCCAGCCGGCGCCAGCCCAGGGTGTGATCCACCCGCTGCGATTGCAGCAGCCCCAGCCAGTCATCGAGCAGCGCGAGATCGGCAGGGTCGGCGGCCGTCGCGGGCGCGGGCAGGCCCAGCCGCATCAGCCGCGCGACGCGCAGATGCGCCTCCAGCCAGTCGGGGAAGGCATCGAGCACGGTCATGGCGCGGGCCACCGCCGCATCGGCATCGTCGTCGATCAGCGGCAGCAGGGTCTCGGCGAAGCGGGCGAGGTTCCAGCGCGCGATCACCGGCTGGTTGCGGTAGGCGTAGCGCCCCTGATGGTCGATCGAGCTGAACACCGCCTCGGGCTGATAGGCCTCCAGGAAGGCGCAGGGCCCGTAGTCGATGGTCTCGCCCGACAGGGTCATGTTGTCGGTGTTCATCACGCCGTGGATGAAGCCGACCTCCATCCAGCGCGCCACCAGCGCGGCCTGACGCTGCGCGACCGCGTGCAGCAGCAGGGCATGGCGATCGGGGTCGCCGGCGAGCGCCGGGTCGTGACGGGCGATGGCGTAGTCGGCGAGCTGGCGCACCCGGTCATGCTCGCCGCGGGCCGCGAAGTACTGGAAGGTGCCCACCCGCAGGTGGCTGGCCGCCACGCGGGTGAGCACCGCGCCCGGCAGCACCGACTCGCGCCAGACCGGCTCGCCGGTGGCCGCCACCGCCAGCGCGCGCGTGGTGGGGATGCCCAGCGCGTGCATGGCCTCGCCGATCAGCAGCTCGCGCAGCATGGGGCCCACCGCGGCCTTGCCGTCACCGCGCCGCGAGAAGGGCGTGGGGCCGGAGCCCTTGAAGGCGATGTCGCGGCGCCGGCCCTCGCGATCGACGAGTTCGCCGAGCAGCAGCGCGCGGCCGTCACCGAGCTGCGGCGAGAACCCGCCGAACTGATGCCCGGCATACACCTGCGCGATCGGCTGCGCCCCCGCGGGAAGCGCGTTGCCCGCAAAGAGCGCCGCGCCCGCCGGGCCGGACAGGGCGGCCGGGTCCAGACCGAGCTCCTCGGCAAGCTCGCAA
>NZ_CEXFHW010000094.1:0-15018 GCF_982640115.1 Quisquiliibacterium sp.
GCCGCCCGGGCCACCCCCGGCTGCGGCGCGGTTCGCTGCCGCGGCACCGCCCCCCACGCCGCACGCGGCCAGCGCCAGCGCCGAGACCAGCCGGCGACGCAGCAAGGCATGGGACCGGTAGCCGGTATCGGGCAGGGACATCCTGCCGATTCTAGCGCCGCGACCCGCTATGCTCCTGCCCGCCATGCCAGCGAGCGGCGCGAACCCAGCGTGCGCTCGACACGCCATTCACCAGGAGTTCTCCATGAGATTGCAAGACCGCGTCGCCCTGATCACCGGCGGCGCCAACGGCATCGGCGCCGCCTGTGTGCGCCGCTTCGCCCAGGAAGGTGCCCGGGTGCTCTTCGCCGACCGCGATGCCGAAGGCGGCGCAGCCCTGGCCGCCGAGCTCGGCCCGGCCGTGGGCTTCATCGCCGGCGATGTCACCCAGCCCGCCTTCGCGCAGACCTGCGTGCAGGCCGCCGTCGAACGCTTCGGGCAGCTCGACATCCTGCTCAACAACGCCGGCATCACCCACGCGGCCAGCTTCCTGGACCTGACCGAGGCCGACTTCGACCGGGTGCTGTCGGTGAACCTGAAGTCCTACTTCCTGTTCGGGCAGGCGGCAGCCCGCGCGATGGTGGCGCGCGGTGCGGGCGGCGCGATCATCCACATGTCGAGCGTGAACGCCATCCTGGCCCTGCCCGACCAGGTGCCGTATGTGGTGTCCAAGGGCGCGGTCAACCAGCTCACCAAGGTGATGGCCATGGGGCTGGCCCAGCACGGCATCCGGGTGAACGCGATCGGCCCGGGCACCATCGCCACCGATCTGGCCCGCAAGGCGGTGATGGGCTCGCCGCAGGCCCGCCACCGCCTGCTCTCGCGCACGCCGATGGGCCGGCTTGGCGAGCCCGACGAGGTGGCGCGGGTGGCGGTGTTCCTGGCGAGTGAAGACGCCTCGTACATGACCGGCCAGACCGTGTACCCGGACGGCGGACGCCTGGCTCTGAATTACACGGTGCCGGTGGCCGACGCCGACTGAAGCCTTCTTGTGGTGCATGAATCCCGTCATTCGGGCGTCATGCACCAAATCAAGGCATACAAGGACGGCTTGCCGACCGCTGCGGGCCGACCGACAGGGCAGACCCGCACGGCTCCACCGCTCTGGGATCAGGCCAAGGCCGCCAAAACGGACCATCTCGCCCATTTACGGGCATATTTTGTGCGTTGTCAGTGCGTCTTTTCCAAGGAACCCCCATGGACGCACTGAAAAGCGGCACCGACACCCTGTTCATCCTGCTCGGTGCCATCCTCGTGCTGGCGATGCACGGCGGCTTCGCCTTCCTGGAACTGGGCACCGTCCGCTACAAGAACCAGGTCAATGCCCTGGTGAAGATCCTGGTCGACTTCGCGGTATCCACCCTGGCCTATTTCCTGGTGGGCTACCTGATCGCCTACGGCACGCACTTCTTCATCAGCGCCGAATCGCTCGCCCAGCGCAACGGCTACGACCTCGTCAAGTTCTTCTTCCTGCTCACCTTCGCGGCCGCCATCCCGGCGATCGTCTCGGGCGGCATCGCCGAGCGCGCGCGATTCGGCCCGCAGCTCATCGCCACCGGCCTCATGGTGGGCCTGGTCTACCCGCTCTTCGAGGGCATGGCCTGGAACAACCGCTTCGGCGTGCAGGACGCGCTGACCGCCGCCTTCGGCGTGGCCTTCCACGACTTTGCCGGGTCGGTGGTGGTGCATGCGGTGGGCGGCTGGATCGGGCTGATCGCGGTGCTCTTCCTCGGCCCGCGTCGAGGTCGCTATCAGAAGGATGGCCGGGTCAGTGCCCATCCGCCTTCGAGCATTCCCTTCCTGGCCCTGGGTGCCTGGATCCTCACCGTGGGCTGGTTCGGCTTCAATGTGATGAGCGCGCAGGAGGTGGGCAAGCTCAGCGGCCTGGTGGCGGTCAACTCGCTCATGGCGATGGTCGGCGGGACGCTCGCCGCGACGCTGGCCGGCCGCAACGACCCCGGCTTCGTGCACAACGGTCCGCTGGCAGGCCTGGTGGCGGTGTGCGCCGGGTCGGATGTGATGCATCCGCTGGGGGCGCTCGCCACCGGCGCGGTGGCCGGAGTGCTCTTCGTGCGGATGTTCACCCTCACCCAGAACCGGCTGCGCATCGACGATGTGCTCGGCGTGTGGCCGCTGCACGGTCTGTGTGGCGCCTGGGGCGGCATCGCCTGCGGGATCTTCGGTCAGACCTGGCTGGGCGGCATCGGCGGGGTGAGCCTGGGCGCGCAACTCGCGGGCACCGCGCTGGGCATCGGCGTGGCGGTGCTCGGCGCCGCGCTGATCTACAGCGCCCTGCGGGCACTGAGCAGCATCCGGCTCGACGAGGAGGCCGAGTTCGAGGGCGCCGACCTGAGCATCCACCGGATCTCGGCCACACCCGAGCGCGATGCCGGCCGCTGACGCCGGGGATTGCGGATTTTCAATGCGTCGGGCCTCGGTCGAGCCGAGACTGGCGCCATGCCCACCACCGCCATCCAGCCGGTCAGCCTCGAGATCGATCACGGGCTGCTCGCCCGGTTCGGCGGACGCGGGCCCCGCTACACCTCCTACCCCACCGCCGACCGCTTCGAGCCGGACTTCTCGCCGGCGGCGCTGACCCAGGCGCTGCTCGAGCGAGCCGGCCGCCCGCAGGCACCGCTGGGCCTGTACTTTCATGTGCCCTTCTGCCGCACCATCTGCTACTACTGCGGCTGCAACAAGATCGGCACCCGGCGCCAGGAGCACTCGGCGCGCTATGTCGAGGCCCTGCAGGCCGAGCTCGCCCTCGTGGTCTCGCTGACCGGTCGCGGGCAGCGCCTGAGCCATCTGCACTTCGGCGGCGGTACGCCCACCTTCCTGCTCGACGCGGAATTCGCCCAGCTGTTCTCGGCCATCCGGCGCGACTTCATGCTCGCCGATGACGGGGAGTACTCGATCGAGGTCGATCCGCGATCGGTCTCGCCGGCGCGGCTGCGCAGCCTGCGCGCACTCGGCCTGAACCGCATCAGCCTGGGCATCCAGGACATCGACCCGGCGGTACAGGCCGCGGTCAACCGCATCCAGCCCTGGGAGCAGACCCGCCTGATCATGGACGAGGCCCGTGCCGCGGGCTTTCGATCGATCAATGCCGACCTGATCTACGGCCTGCCGCGCCAGAGCCTCACCGGCTTTGCCCGTACGCTCGATCAGACCATCGAGGCCGCGCCCGACCGGGTGGCGCTCTACCAGTACGCGCACCTGCCCGAGGTGTTCAAGCCGCAGCGGCGCATCGAGCCGGCCGAGCTGCCCGGGCCGGTGCTGCGCGCCGAGCTCTTCGAGCTGGCGGTGGCGCGCTTTGCCCAGGCCGGCTACACCCACCTCGGCCTGGACCACTTCGCCCGGCCCGACGACGAGCTCGCCCTGGCCCAGCGCGAGGGCCGGCTGCATCGCAACTTCCAGGGCTACTGCTCGCATGACAGCGGCGACCTGATCGCCCTGGGGGTGTCGTCGATCTCGGCGATTGGCGGGGTGTACGCCCAGAACGAGAAGACCCTGGAGGCCTACTACCAGCGGCTTGGCCAGGGCGAGCTGCCCGTGGCGCGCGGTCTTGCGCTGGGCGGCGATGACTTCATCCGGCGCGATGTCATCCAGGCGCTGATGTGCCAGTTCCGGGTGAACTGGCAGGCCATCGAGCAGGCACACGGCGTGGATCCGCGACGCCGCTTCAGCGAGGCCCTGCGCGAGCTGGAACCCCTGCGCGAGGCCGGCGCGATCCGCATCGACGAGTGCGGCATCGAGGTGCTGCCGCGCGGCCGTCTGCTGGTGCGCGCGGTGGCCATGGCCTTCGACCGCTTCCTGAAGCAGGCGCCCTCGGGGGCGCGCTACTCGCGCCTGGCCTGAGCGGGGACGCCTGGCCTGAGCGGGGACGCCTGGCCCGGGCAAGACCCGGGCGGCAGGCTCGGGCGCCGGACCGGGGCCGGCCCGCCCATGCGCTCAACGGTAGACCAGCACTGGGATCTTGCAGTGGGTGAGCACCTTCTGGGTCTCGCTGCCCAGCAGCAGCCCGGCCATGCCGCGACGGCCGTGCGAGGCCATGAAGATCAGATCGCAGCCTTCCTCGCGGGCGGTGCGGATGATCGCCTCCCAGGGACTGGGATCAAGGCGCACCAGGGCATGGCTGGGCACCGAGGCGGCCTTGGCCTTGGCCTGCACCGCCTCGACCACGCGGGTGCCGACCGCCATCGCGCTCTTGTCGTACTCGTCCTTCGAGAAGTAGTCGGCCACCGGCACCTCGGCCACCAGCGGCGGCTGATAGGTGGGCTGCACATTGAGCACGAACACCGACGCGCCGTTCTCCTCGGCGAGCTTGATCGCGGCGGTCGCGGCGGCGGTGGAGAGCTCCGAGCCGTCGGTGGGAACGAGGATCTTCCTGAACATGGCGAGGCACTCCTGGTTACGGGCGGATCGCGGGGCCGGCGGCGCCCGGTAGACCGACCGGCATGACCATCTTCGCCGGGCGCATGCCGGCGGTCATTGACTTTCATCTATGCGCCAGCCAGCCGAGCGGCCGCGCAATCCGATTCCCCTCAGAAGGCCAGGGCGAGGATGGCCTCGAGATCGGCGGCGCCGGTGACCGGGCGGGGGTTGGTGGCGATCGGTCCGCTGCCATCGAACCTGGCCGCGATCGCGGCGAGCTCGCTGCGCGTGATGCCGAGATCGCGCAGCCGCCACGGCAGGCCGAGCCCGCGCACGAATTCGCGCATGGCGCTGCCCGCCGGCGCCTGCGGCCGGCCGAGTGCCTGCGCCACCGCGCGCTGGCGCTCGCCATTGACCGGGTGGTTCCACTCGAGCACCGCCGGCAGCATCACGCAGGAGGTCACGCCATGCGGCACCTGCCAGGCCGCGCCCAGGATGTAGCCGATGCCGTGGCTGGCCCCCACCGGCACCCCGGTGCCCTGCGGCAGGATCGACAGCCACATTGCCGCCTGGCAGCGCGCGCGTGCGGCAAGGCTGGCCGGATCGGCCTGCAGCGCAGGCAGCCCGGTGGCCAGCATCTCCATGGCCTGGCGCGACATCGCATCCGAGAACGGCTGCGGGCTGGCGGCGCACCAGCGCTCCACGGCGTGATCCATCGCGCGCAGGCCGGTCGACAGCAGCAGGCTCATGGGCGTGGCCAGGGTGGCCGCCGGATCGAGCACCACCGCCACCGGCACCGCCAGCGGATGGCGATACGACTGCTTCAGGCCGCGCGCGGCGTCGGTGACACCCGCAGAGTGGCTGAACTCGGCCGCCGAGAGCGTGGTGGGCACCGCCACCATGCGCAGGCGCTGCGGGTCGCGGTCCCAGCCGCTGGCGATCGCGCCGCCGGCATGCCGGCCCATCACGATGGCCGACAGGCCCTCGGCGGTGTCGATGCCGTACCAGACCGCCTGCAGCATCACCTTGGTGGCATCGATCACCGAGCCGCCGCCCACTGCCACGACCAGGTCGGCGCGGGCCTCGCGGATGCAGCGCGCCCCGGCGATCACCGCCTCGCGCGGGCTGTGCGCCGGGATGGCATCGAAGCGGCCCGCAAGCCGCGGGCCGAGGGCCGCCGCGATGCCCGCGACGAGTTCGCCGTCACGCAGGGACCGGGTGGTGGTGAGCACCACCCGCTGCGCGCCGGCGAGGTCGGCCTCGGCGAGCACCGTGGCCGCCGCCGGCTGGCCGTGGTGCACCCGCTGCTGGGCCTGCCAGTGATGGGTGTGAGCCTGGGTCATCGCGCCTCCGGTCGCCTGTGACGGGTGTGAGCCTGGGCCATCGCGCCTGCGCTCGCCAGTGACGGGTGTGAGCCTGGGCCATCACGCCTGCGCTCGCCAGTGACGGGGGCAAGCCTCGGTCATCGCGGCCGCCGGCGGGTTCCGCTGCCGGGCGATTATCCGCCGCGAGCCCGGGTGCCTCGGGCTATCCTTGCGGCCCCATCGAACCCTCCGAGACACGCCATGTCCGATTTCCTGCGCTATGAACAGACTGGCGGGGTCGTCACGCTCACGCTGAACGATCCCGCCTCCCGCAATGCCCTGTCCACCCCGGAACAGTGGGCGGCGGTGGTCGACGCCGCCGAGCGGGTGCAGGCCGACCTCTCCGTGCGCTGCGTGATCCTCACCGGCGCGGGCAGCGCCTTCTGCGCCGGCGGCAATGTGAAGGACATGCAGAACAAGACCGGCATCGCCGCCGGCGACCCCAACCGCATCAGCGAGGGCTACCGCAACGGGATCCAGCGCATCCCGCTCGCCTTCCACCGGCTCGATGTGCCGACCATCGCAGCGGTGAACGGCCCGGCGGTGGGCGCCGGCTGCGACCTTGCCTGCATGTGCGACATCCGCATCGCCGGCGAGAGCGCCCGCTTCGCCGAGAGCTTCGTGAAGCTGGGGATCATCCCCGGTGATGGCGGCGCCTGGCTGCTGCCCAGGGTGGTCGGGATGTCGCGGGCGGCCGAGATGACCTTCACCGGCGAGATGATCGACGCTGCCCAGGCGCTGGCCTGCGGCCTGGTCTCGCGGGTGGTGCCCAACGACCAGCTCATGGCCAGCGCCCAGGAGCTCGCCGGGCGGATCGCGGCCAATCCCGGGCCGGCGCTGCGCATGGCCAAGCGGCTGCTGCGCGAAGGCCAGCACACCCGTCTCGACACCCTGCTCGAGATGTCGGCGGCCTTCCAGGCGATGGCCCATCACACCAGCGAGCACACCGTGGCGCTCGAGGCCTTCCTGCAGTCGATGCGCCGCTGAGTCAGCGCGCGGCACGGGCGGCGCGGCTAGAATCGCGGCGCCCGCCACCTTGCCCAGCCCCCCGCCCGCCCGCCGGTCCGCCCGGCAGCGGGCCAGCCCCCCCGGAAACCGCCATGGCCAGACCCTTTCGCGTGCAGGTCCTCAACCAGATCTCCTCCCACGGCCTGAAGCGCCTGCCCGGCGAGCTCTATGAGGTGGGCAAGGACATCGCCGAGCCCGATGCCATCCTGGTGCGCTCGGCCGACATGCACGCCCTGACCATCCCGGCCTCGGTGCGGGCCATCGGCCGGGCCGGCGCCGGCACCAACAACATCCCGGTGACCGCCATGAGCGCGCGCGGCGTGCCGGTGTTCAACGCCCCGGGGGCCAACGCCAACGCCGTGAAGGAACTGGTGCTCGCCGGCATGCTGATGGCCGCGCGCAACCTGCCGGCCGCGCTGCAGTTCGTCGCCGGGCTCGATGCCACCGACCCCAACATGGACAGCCGGGTCGAGGACGGCAAGAAGGCCTTCGCCGGCTTCGAGCTCGCCGGCCACACCCTGGGCGTGATCGGCCTGGGCAAGATCGGCTGCCTGGTGGCCGAGGCCGCCATCCGGCTGGGCATGCAGGTGATCGGCTACGACCCCGAGATCACCGTCGATGCCGCCTGGAGCCTGCCCTCGCAGGTGCGTCGGGCCGGCAGCGTGGCCGAGCTGCTCAAGGCCTCGCACTTCGTGACCCTGCATGTGCCGCTGGTGCCGGCCACCCGGCACCTGATCGGCGCTCAGGCGCTCGAGACCATGCGCAACGGCGCGGTGCTGCTCAACTTCTCGCGCGAGGGCGTGGTCGACGACAACGCCCTGCTCGCGGCGCTGGCCGCCGAGCGGCTGCGCTGCTATGTCTGCGACTTCCCCGGCCCGGCCATCCACCGGCATCCGCGCGCGATCGCCCTGCCCCACCTGGGCGCCAGCACCCGCGAGGCCGAGGACAACTGCGCGCTCATGGTGGCCGACCAGCTGCGCGAGTACCTCGAGCACGGCAACGTGCGCAACGCGGTCAACTTCCCTGACGCCGTGGCCACCCGCGAATCCGCCTGGCGGATCGCGATCGCCAACGCCAATGTGCCGAACATGCTCGGCCAGATCTCCACCACCATGGCGCAGGCGAACCTGAACATCCGCAACATGCTCAACCGGTCGCGCGGCGAGATGGCCTACACCCTGGTCGATGTCGACTCGGCCGTCGAGGCGCCGGTGCTCGCCTCGCTGTCGGCAATCCAGGGCGTGCTCTCGGTGCGCTACCTGCCGGCGACTTGAAATCCGAGACGCCAGGCCTTATCATCAGCACTCACAGCGCGCGAGTGCTAACAAACCCGACCGACCGATGGCCACGCCGCCGGTCGGTGGCGTTCAGCACCCAGACCCTCCGCGGGTCGCCGCCTGTGCCCGGCCACGCCATCGGCGGGCCAATCCACCGTATCCACTTCAAAGCTTCAGGAGCTCAGGCATGAAACTGCGTCCCCTCCACGACCGCGTGATCATCAAGCGCCTCGACACCGAGCGGAAGACCGCGTCGGGCATCGTGATCCCCGAAAACGCGGCCGAGAAACCCGACCAGGGCGAGATCCTCGCCGTGGGCAACGGCAAGGTCGGTGACGACGGCAAGGTGCGCCCGCTGGGCGTGAAGGTCGGCGACAAGGTCCTCTTCGGCAAGTACAGCGGCCAGACCGTCAAGGTCGACGGCGACGAGCTGCTGGTGATGCGCGAGGAAGACATCATGGCCGTGGTCGAGTGACCCGGCGGCATCGCCCTCCATCCAGCCACACCCAAGTCATTCCCGAATCCCAAGGAGTCTGAAACATGGCAGCCAAACAGGTCCTCTTCCACGACGACGCCCGCCACAAGATGGTCGAAGGCGTGAACATCCTGGCCAACGCGGTCAAGGTCACCCTCGGTCCCAAGGGCCGCAATGTGGTGCTCGAGCGCAGCTTCGGTGCCCCCACCGTCACCAAGGACGGCGTCTCGGTGGCCAAGGAGATCGAGCTCAAGGACAAGTTCCAGAACATGGGCGCGCAGATGGTCAAGGAAGTCGCTTCCAAGACCAGCGACAACGCCGGTGACGGCACCACCACCGCCACCGTGCTGGCCCAGGCGATCGTGCGCGAAGGCATGAAGTTCGTGGCCGCCGGCATGAACCCGATGGACCTCAAGCGCGGCATCGACAAGGCCGTGACCGCGCTGACCGCCGAGCTGAAGAACATCACCAAGCCCTGCACCACCACCAAGGAAATCGCCCAGGTCGGCTCGATCTCGGCCAACTCCGATGTGGAGATCGGCGAGATCATCTCCAAGGCCATGGAGCAGGTCGGCAAGGAAGGCGTCATCACCGTCGAGGACGGCAAGTCGCTGAACAACGAACTCGATGTGGTCGAAGGCATGCAGTTCGACCGCGGCTACCTGTCGCCCTACTTCATCAACAACCCCGACAAGCAGATCGCCGTCCTGGAAGATCCGTTCGTGCTGCTGCACGACAAGAAGATCTCCAACATCCGCGACCTGCTGCCGGTGCTCGAGCAGGTGGCCAAGGCCGGCCGTCCGCTGCTGATCGTGGCCGAGGAAGTCGAAGGCGAGGCGCTGGCCACCCTGGTGGTCAACAACATCCGCGGCATCCTGAAGACCGTCGCCGTCAAGGCGCCCGGCTTCGGCGATCGTCGCAAGGCGATGCTCGAGGACATGGCCATCCTGACCGGCGGCACCGTCATCGCCGAAGAGACCGGCATGACCCTCGAGAAGGCCACCCTCCAGGACCTCGGCCGCGCCAAGCGGGTCGAGATCGCCAAGGAGAACACCACCATCATCGACGGCGCCGGTGAAGCCGCCGCCATCGAGGCCCGGGTCAAGCAGATCCGCATCCAGATCGAGGAAGCCACCAGCGACTACGACCGCGAGAAGCTCCAGGAGCGCGTGGCCAAGCTCGCCGGCGGCGTGGCCGTCATCCGCGTGGGTGCCGCCACCGAGGTCGAGATGAAGGAGAAGAAGGCCCGCGTCGAAGACGCCCTGCACGCCACCCGTGCGGCCGTCGAAGAAGGCATCGTGGCCGGCGGCGGTGTGGCGCTGCTGCGTGCCCGCGCGGTGGTCAAGATCGCCGGCGACAACCCCGACCAGGACGCCGGCATCAAGATCGTGCTGCGCGCCATCGAGGAGCCGCTGCGGGCCATCGTGTCCAACGCCGGTGACGAGCCGAGCGTGGTCGTGGCCAAGGTTCTCGAGGGCAAGGGCAACTTCGGCTACAACGCGGCCAACGCCACCTACGGCGATCTGGTCGACATGGGCGTGGTCGATCCCACCAAGGTGACCCGCACCGCGCTGCAGAACGCCGCCTCGGTGGCCGGCCTGATGCTGACCACCGACGCCATGGTGGCCGAGGCCCCGGAAGACAAGCCGGCGGCCGGCGGCATGCCCGGTGGCATGGGCGGCATGGGTGGCATGGGCGGCATGGGCGGCATGGACATGTAAGCCCGGACTGGCAGCCGGTGCGCCCTGCGGGGCGCATCGACCCGCCAACCCAGAGGCCCGCGCGAGCGGGCCTTTTTTCTTTGGGGCGATGCCGCGGTCCCCCGCGGCTTTTTCGACGATACTCGCGGCTTTGCCGACGGCATCGAGCCTCACCGATGAGCACCACCCTGCCCCCCCTGCCCCTGCCGCCCGGCATCCGCAGCCGCATGCTGCCCGGCATCAACGGCCTGGACATGCATCTGCTGGAAGCCGGTGAGCCGACCCCCGGTCGACTGCCGGTGCTGCTGCTGCACGGCTTTCCCGAGCTGGCCTTCAGCTGGCGCAAGGTGATGCCCGCGCTGGCCGCCGCCGGCCATCATGTGCTCGCCCCTGATCTGCGCGGCTACGGCCGCACCACCGGCTGGGACCGCCGCTACGAGGGCGACCTCGCCTCCTTCCGCTTCCTGAACCTGGTGCGCGATTGCCTCGGCCTGCTCGGTGCCCTGGGCCTGGAAGCCGTGCACGTGGTCGGTCATGACTTCGGTTCGCCGCTGGCTGCCTGGTGCGCGCTGGTGCGCCCCGATGTGTTCCGCTCGGTGGTGCTGATGAGCGCGCCCTTCGGTGGCCCGCCACCACTCGCCGCCGATGCCGTGGCGCCCGCCACCAGCCGCCCCGCAACCCCGGCGCCCGCCGGCGGACGGCCTGCGCCCTCCGCCGCGGCCACCCGCATGGACGAGGCACTGGGCGCGCTAAGCCCGCCCCGCAGGCACTACCAGTGGTACTACGCCACCCGCCGCGCCGATGCCGACATGCGGCTGTGCCCGCAGGGCGTGCATGACTTCCTGCGCGCCTACTACCACCACAAGAGTGCCGACTGGCCCGGCAACCAGCCCTTCGAGCTCGCCTCCTGGAGTGCCGGCGAACTCGCGAAGCTGCCCACCTACTATGTGATGGACCGCGACGCCGACATGCCGGCCACGGTGGCGCCGCACATGCCCAGCGCCGCGGCGATCGCGGCCTGCCGCTGGCTGCCCGATGACGAACTTCGGGTCTACAGCAGCGAATACACCCGCACCAGCTTCCAGGGCGGGCTGCAGTGGTATCGCTGCGGCATCACCACCATCCAGCAGGCCGAACTGCAGACCTTCGCCGGTCGTCGCATCGAGGTGCCGTCAATGTTCATCGCCGGCGCTCAGGACTGGGGCATCCACCAGAAGCCGGGCGAGCTGCGGCGCATGGCCGAGTCAGGCTGCACGCGCTTCGAGGGCGTGCACCTCGTGCCCGGCGCCGGCCACTGGGTGCAGCAGGAGCAGCCCGAGGCGGTCAGCGCGCTGCTGATCGACTTCCTGGCACGGCGCGCCGGCTGAGGCCGGCGCTCAGGCGGCCGCTGTCGGGCGGCTGCACTCAGGCGGCTACCGGCAGGTCGCGGATGGCCTCGCTCGCCGGGAAGTGCGCCCATTCGTGCAGGTGGGGCTTGTAGTAGCGCCGCGCATGCAGCTGCTCGAGCGCGAGCCCGTACATGTGGAAATTGAGCACCGGCCGATCGGCCGCCATGTGGATGGAGTGCAGGTCGTCGGGCAGGAAACCGATGCCGGTGCCCGGCCCGACCGTGAAGGTCTCGCGCAGCGCCACGCCGCCGCGGCCGTCATGGTCGTAGAGCCGGTTGAGCTCCTCGCCCTGCAGGCCGACGATCACCGCCCAGGTGGTGTGGTTGTGGGCCGGGGTGTCGGTGCCGCCACGGCTGACATGGCCATAAAGGGCAAAGCGGTGGTCGGGGTCTTCGGAGAGCCGGTAGAGCGCATTGTTGCGCGCCGAGCCAGGCGGCGGCATGGGGAAGTCCTCGATCGGGAACAGCTCGCTGCGCGCGGCCAGTGCCTGCAACACGGCACGGATGGCGGCGAGGCTCTCGCGGGTGACGCCCTGGGCGGCTTCGATGCCACGCACCTGCGTGACCGTTTCGGCGATGGCCTGCTCGCGCAGGCGATGGCGGGTGGTGGCATCCATGGCAGACCCCTGTATCGACAAAATGGCTGTGGCGCGGAACGCGGGGCTGGCGGCGCGCCCGCAACTCTGGCACCGTAGGTGCGGGACATCCTAACCGACCGCAACCCCCTTCAGGTCGGCCTTCTGGCCGCCGGTCCTTCGCCAGGAGAGTGCTCTTGACGCCCGAATCACGCAAGACGGCCCGCTGGCTGGCCGCACAGTACGCGAAACGCCGGCCCTTCCAGGCCTTTCCGCCCGGTCTCGCGCCCGCTGACCTCACAGCCGCCTACGCCGCCCAGGACGCCTTCGTGGCGCTCAAGGCCCGGGTCTGCGGCCCGGTGGCCGGCTGGAAAATCGCGCTTTCCAATCCGGCCATGCAGCAGATGGTGGGGCTGGCCTCGCCGGTGTCGGGCCGGCTGCACCAGCGCCAGCTGGTGGGCGGCCCGGCGCGGGTCAGCGCCTCGGCCTACGGCCGACTGATCATCGAGTTCGAGATCGCCGTGGAGATCGGTGCCGACATCAACCCGCCGGGCGGGCGCTGCTCGCCCGAGCTGGCCGCGCGCTCGGTGGCCGCGGTGCGCCCGGCCTTCGAGATCGCCGACGACCGCAATGCCGACTACGCCAGCCTCTCGCACCATGCGCTGCAGATGGTGGCCGACAATGCCTGGACCCAGGGTGCGGTGCTCGGCGAGCGCCGCACCGACTGGCGCGCGCTTGATCTGGCGGCCCTGCGCGGCGAGGTGCTGTGCAACGGCGAGACCGTGGGCGAAGGCTTCGGGCGCGACCTCATGGGCCACCCCATGAACGCGCTGGCCTGGCTGGCGAGCCATGCTGACGGCCGGGGCACCCCGATGCGCGTGGGCGACATCGCCATCCTGGGCAGCATGATCACCACGCGCTTCCCGAAGCCTGGCGAGCACTGGCGCTTCGCCCTCGACGGCTTTCCGGCGCTCGACCTGCGCATCGATCCCTGACCCGGCGGGCGCGCCGGGGCTGATCGGCGGACCAGCCGGTCAGCGGATCAGTTCGGTCATGAGCCCGGTGGAACTGCCCCGGGCGGTCATCTGGCCCTGGGCGTCGAAGAGCTCGGCCTCCATGAAGGCCACGCGACGGCCGCGGCGCACCACCCGCGCCTCGACGGTGCCGGGCCCCGGCCCCATGCGCTGCAGGAAGCTCACCTTGATCTCGAGGCTGGCAACGTTGAGCTTGTGCTCGCTGTCGTACATCACGGCGTGCGCCATGCCGGCATCGAGCCAGGCGGTGACGAAGCCGCCCTGCGCGGTGGTGCCGTTGGTATGGCAGAACTCGGGCCGCACCGTGAATCCGGCCCGCAGCCGCCGGGCCTGCGGATCCCAGGACAGCACATGGAAGTTGCCCATGGCCTCCATGAGTGCGCGACCGCTGCGCACCCGGGCCTGGAAATCATCGCTGCTGGCCTCGTCCATCCGTTTCCTCTCGTGGTTGCGAGGCCGATTGTAGGGCCGACCGTAGAATGGCCCGACTCGAAAAACCGCTCCCGACGAGCGGCGCCGTCATCGCGCCACCGGGCGCGCGCCCCGGAAACGACCCTGTCCTGACCCACACCCCATGCGAGTACTGATCGCCAACCGCGGCGAGATCGCCATCCGCATCGCGCGCGCCGCCGACGACCTCGGCCTGGAGAGCGTGGCCGTCCACGCCCAGGACGAGGCCGAAGCCCTGCACACCCGGCGGGCCACGCTGAGCCACGCCCTGCCGGGGCGCGGCGTGCCGGCCTATCTCGACATCGCAGCGCTGCTCGAGGCAGCCCGCGCCACCGGCTGCCGCTGGGTCCATCCCGGCTACGGATTCCTCGCCGAAAACCCGGCCTTCGCCCAGGCCTGCGCGCAGGCCGGTCTGGTCTTCGTGGGTCCCGAGCCCGACACCCTGGGCCTGTTCGGCGACAAGCTGCGCGCCCGCGAGATGGCCGCCGCGCTCGGCGTCCCGGTGCTGCCCGGGAGCGCTCGGGCGCTCGACATCGAACAGGCGCAGACCTTCATGGCCGGGCTGGCCGGCCGGCCGGTGATGATCAAGGCGGTGGCCGGCGGTGGCGGCCGCGGCATGCGCATCGTGCGCGAGCCGGCCGCGCTCGCCGCCGCCTTCACGCGCTGCGCGGCCGAGGCCCAGGCCGCCTTCGGCGACGGCTCGCTCTACCTCGAGGCCCTGATCGAGCATGCCCGCCACCTCGAGGTGCAGCTCATCGGCGACGGCACCGGCGCGGTCTCGCATCTCTGGGAGCGTGACTGCAGCCTGCAGCGCAGCCACCAGAAGCTGATCGAGATCGCGCCCAGCCCCTGGCTGGACGGCGCAAGGCGCGAACCGCTGCTGCAGGCGGCCTGCCGGATGGCCGCCTCGGCCCGGCTGCGCGGCCTGACCACCTTCGAGTTCCTGCTCGACGCGCAGGGCGGCTGGTTCTTCATCGAGGCCAACCCGCGGCTGCAGGTCGAGCACACCATCACCGAGGCGGTCACCGGCATCGACCTGGTCTGCGCGCAGCTGCGTATCGCGCAGGGCGCCACACTGGCCGAACTCGGCCTGACGCAGGCCGACATCCCCAGGCCGCGCGGCCATGCCATCCAGCTGCGGGTCAATGCCGAGCAGCTCCTGCCCGACGGCAGCGCCCGCCCGGCCGTGGGCAGCCTCACCCGCTGGGAACCGCCGGTGGGCCCCGGCGTGCGGGTCGACGGCTGCGGGTTCGCGGGCGCGGCCATCGGGGCGCACTACGACTCGCTGCTGGCCAAGCTGGTGGTGCATGCGCCCGAGGGCGGCTTCGCGGCGGC
>NZ_CEXFHW010000095.1:0-14981 GCF_982640115.1 Quisquiliibacterium sp.
GGCGTATCGGGGATCGGCGCGGCGGTGAGCCAGGCCTTCGCGAAGGCCGGCGCAACGGTCATCGCCTGCGGCCTCACCGAGGCCGAGATCGGCGCCGCGGCGGCCGACCCGGCCTTTGCCGGCATCACCCTGCGTCAGCTCGATGTCACCGACCGATCGGCAGTCGATGCCCTCGTGGGCGGGCTCGATCGGCTCGACTTCGTGATCAACAGCGCCGGGGTCATCCGCCGCGATGCCGAGCACGACCCCGATGTCTTCGACCAGGTGCTCGATGTGAATGTTTCCGGCGGCATGCGGGTGAGCGCGGCCGCCCGCCCGCTGCTGGCCCGCAGCCGGGGCGCCATCGTGTTCATCGGCTCGGTGATGTCCTTCTTCGGCGGCCCGCGTCAGCCGGCCTACTCGGCCTCCAAGGGCGCGGTGCGCAACCTCACCATGTCGCTGGCCTGCGCCTATGCGGCCGATGGCATCCGGGTGAACGCCGTGGCGCCGGGCTGGGTGATCACGCAGCTGTCGCGCGGCGCCCGTGAAGACCCGGTGCGCTCGGCGGCCATCCTGTCGCGGGTGCCGGTGGGTCGCTGGGCGGACACCGCCGAGATCGCCGATCCGATCCTGTTCCTGTGTTCGGATGCCGCGCGCTACATGACCGGCACCGTGATGCCGGTGGACGGCGGCTACACCAGCGTGGGCTGAGGCCCCATCTTTCCGGGAGCGCCGCGCCCGGGTCAGGCGCGGCGTCTGCCACCGCCTACTTGCGCGGGTCGAAGAAGGCCTTGGCCACCGAGGCGCACAACGGCGGGATGATGCTGCCGTGGTAGGTGCTCAGGCCACCGGCCGCCGCCACCTGCATGTCGATCACCGGCTTCAGCGTGGGCACCTGCTCGACATCCACCGCGGTCACGGTCACGCCCTGGCTGGCGAAGTAGCTCACCGCCGAGGTCATGTTCGCCACCGGCACGGTGGGGTCACGCGAGCCCTGGCAGAGCTGGGTGGGCGCCTGCGGCTTGAAGTTCAGCAGGTCGTTCTGCGCCACGCGCTTGCGTGCCCCGAAGTTGGCATCGGCCTTGTAGCGGGTGACGAAGCTGTCGGTGAGCAGGCCGCCCGCGCCTGTGAGCGTGGGTGGCAGCTTGCCCTGCAGGATCAGCTGCTCGAAGCTGAGCGTGCCCGGCAGCAGGGTCTCGATGCCATTGACCCAGGGCGCCTGGAAGACATCCGAGGCGGCGGTGTAGACATCGCCATAGGCCTTCTGGGCGCCGATGAGCAGCATGGGCGTGAAGATGCTGGCGCCGGCCACCGGGGCGTCGAGCCCGTCGAGCACGGTCTTGGCGAGCGCGTACGGGCCGGCGAGCGGCGATGAGGCGGTCACCGGCAGCTCGAACGGATGGTCGCGCTCGAGCGCGCGCTGCGTGGCCATCGCGGCATGACCGCCCTGCGAGTAACCGCTCAGGAACAGCTTGCCGTTGTGGGCCAGGCCCTTGTCGGCGAGGAGCCGGCGACCCGCGCGCAGGGCGTCGATGCTCACCACCGCGGTGTTGTCGGCGTTCAGGTAGGGCGTGTAGCTCAGCGTGGAGCCCGAGTAGCCGAGGTAGTCGGGCATCACCACCACATAGCCCTGGGCGGCGAACATCAGCATCATGAGCTGCGCCTCACCGTTGGTGGGGCTCGACATGGTGTCGGCCTTGATGACGGTGGTGCCGTGGTGGTAGACCACGATGGGGTAGGGGCCGGTGCAGCCGGTGCCCGAGGGAATCAGCACCCCGCCGCTCGCCGAGACCTGCTGGTTGGCCGGATCGCGGGTGCCGTAAACGATCCGATTGAACGAGACATCGCACTTGGCGGCGCCGCCGATCAGGTTGACCAGGCCCGGCACGGCGGCCACGGTGGCGTCGATGGTGGCCTTGGGCACGGCGGCGGTCTGGGTGCTGCTTGCCAGCGTGCCGCGATCGGTGTCCTTGTCCGACCCGCAGGCCGCCAGGACGACGGCCACGGCCGCCAGGGATGCGAGCCGGATGGCTCGCCAGGGGGTTTGCATGATGGTCTCCTCCTCGGGGATCGGGGCCTTCCTGAACCGGAAGGTCCTCGTAGGAGGAATCCTACCCGTGCCGCGTGGCCAGGGCGAGCCGGCGGCCAGCAGCGATGGTCGGCAGGCCGCCCGGGGGCACGGGCGGTGGCCCCTCAGGGAGCGGACTTCGCCTCGCGGGCGCGCCGCTCGGCCGCCAGCTCGGTCTCGAGCCGTTCCCCCAGGGACTTCGCATCGCTTGCGCGACGCTCGTCCTCGCGGGTCACTTCCTCCGCGGTGGAGTAGAGCGGCTTCTCGAAGCGCACCTCGTCTCCCGAGCCCCGCTGAGCCACGGTGATGGAGCTGTACTGCTCGCCCCGCTGCACGATGCGGTAGCGCTTCGCGTCATAGGTGCCCTTCTGGAGGAAGCGGCGGGAATAGACGAGTGCGTACGGCGCCTGCACATTCACGGCATAGGTCACCTCGAAGGCGTTGCCGTTGCGCATGACCACCAGCGAGTCACTCGCGCCGAAGGCGGCGATTTCCTGCGCAATCGCGGTCCGCCAGGCGCGTTCCTGCGCCGTGTCCATGCCCACCACGCGCACCGTCCCGACGAAGGCGTTGACCGCCGGGATGGGGTAGCCGGGCGGGGTGGTGGGGATACAGGCCCCGGTGCGCTGGCGGGCCATGAAGAGACTGCTGCCCGGCTGTGACAGCGTCTGGATCGTGTTCGGCGGCGCGCTGCGGGCCCGCTCGACGAGAGCGGCGGCCGTGCCATCGCTGGCGTTCGGCACGCAGGCTTTCACGCCCGCGATGGCATCGGGTTCTCGCAGGTCCGTCGTCGCGTATTCCTTCGGCACGCTGACCGTCGCCGGTCCCAGCTCGGCGATCGAGCGCGGCAGCGAGCGCGGATCGGCGCGGATCTTCTGCCAGCGCTGCACCACATCGGTCACCGCGCGAATGTCATGCACCGCGAGGGGCAGGAGGTCGCGTGATCGGGCGAGGGTTTCAAGCCACGCCATGCGGGCGTTCTTTTCCTTCTCGGCGGCGGGTGAGCCGAGATAGCGGGCCACCGTCTCACGATCGGCCTGCGCGATGCGCCTGTCCAGGAGCTGGAAGGCCTCGGTGCCCGGCGGCGCTCCGGCCAGCAGGGCAAAGACCAGCCGTTCCGCATCCAGCCAGGGCATCAGCGCGCGGGCGGATTTCAGATGGAACGCGTAGTTCGCCGGTTCGGCATCGAGCAGGATGCCCTTGCTCTGGACCCAGGTCTGCCGCCGGTCGGCGAGCGTAGCGTCGGCCCCGCCGTACTCGGGATCGAGACCAATGCGCTCGAGTTCGAGCAGGCCGGCGTAGTACACCCGCTTGAGCTCGCGCTGGTAGGCCAGGAATGCCCGTCCCGCCGGGCTGCGATGGAAGGCGAGCGCCTCGTCGAGTTCCTGGGCGGAAAGGGCATCAGCATAGAACCGGGCGAGCGCGGTGTCGGGATTCTGCGAGATGCTCCGGATCATCCCGGCGGCGCTGGTCCAGCGCTGCCGCAGCGACTGCTCGATGCTGTAGCGCAGGTTCGCGCGGTAGAGCGCCCACGCGCGGTGGCGTGGGGTCCATGAGCTGCTCGTCGGGTCGAGGCCGCGGGTTGCGATCCAGGCGAGGTAGTCCAACTGCTCGGGCTGGTACGCCCGATCGAAGCTCACCGGCATCGAGAGCGGGATATCCTGGAGACGGATGAGCTCCTCGGACTTGACGATCGATTCCTGAGCCGTTGCCGGCATGGCCGCGAACATGACCACCACGGCGGTCGTCACCACGACCATCGTCGCGGTCGCGAGTCTGCGGACTCTCATGAGGACTCCTCCCGGATGGCGCTGCGAAGGCTCGGGCCGCAGGGCGAGCGGCAGGCCCCCCGGGGCGTGCCTCAGCCCAGCCGCGCGAGCTGTTCGTTCAGCCGTTGCAGCAGTGCTTCGAACCCTGCCAGACGCTCGCGCTCCTGCGCCACCACTGCGGGCGGGGCGCGCTCCACAAAGCTCGCATTTTCCAGCTTGGCGCGTGCCCGCGCGGCTTCGGCCTGCACCCGCGCCACTTCCTTGCCCAGGCGCTCGCGCTCGGCCGCCAGGTCGATCGCCACCTCGAGCATCAGCCGGTTCTCGCCCACGATCTGCACCGGCGCCGGCGAGTCGGGCAACTGCTCGACCACCCGCACCGCCTCCAGGCGCGCCAGCGAGCGCAGATAGGGCGCGCAGGAGCGCAGCAGGGCCGCGTCGCCGGCCGCCACCAGCGGCAGCTTCTGCGAGGGCGCGATGCCCATTTCGCCGCGCAGGGCCCGGCAGGCATCGATCAGCGATTTCAGGTTCGCCACCCAGGCGAGCGAGGCCGGGTCGATGCGACTGGCATCGCCCTCGGGCCAGGGCTGGGTGACGATGCTGAAGCGCTCCTCGGCCATGGCGGCACTCAGCTCGGCACCGTCCAGCGTCTGCCGGCCGCCTTCGCCGTAACGCATGGCGAGCGGCGCGACCTTCTGCCAGAGCGCCTCGGTGATGAAGGGCATGAGCGGATGGGCCAGGCGCAGCACGGCCTCGAGGGTGCGCAGCAGGGTGCGCCGGGTGGCGCGCTGCGAGGCCGGGTCTTCGCCGGCGAGCTGCACCTTGGCGAGCTCGAGATACCAGTCGCAGTACTCGTTCCAGACGAACTCGTAGAGCGCGCGCGCGGCGAGGTCGAAGCGGTACTCGGCAAAGTGGCGGCCGATGTCGATCTCGACCTGCTGCAGCGTGCTGGTCAGCCAGCGATCGAGCAGGCTGAAGTGCAGATAGCCGCCGGGCACGCACTGCTCGGCGGTGTGCGGTGCGAATCCGTTGTCCTGGCCTTCGCAGTGCATGAGCACGAAGCGGGTGGCATTCCACAGCTTGTTGCAGAAGTTGCGGTAGCCCTCGCAGCGGTTCAGGTCGAAGTTGATGTTGCGCCCGGGCGTGGCCAGCGCGGCGAAGGTGAAGCGCAGCGCATCGGCACCGAAGGCCGGGATGCCGTTGGGGTACTCGCGGCGGGTGCGCCTGGCGATGCTCTCGGCCTGCTTCGGGTTCATCAGCCCGGTGGTGCGCTTGGCCAGCAGGGTGTCCAGATCGATGCCATCGATCAGATCGATCGGGTCGAGCGTGTTGCCCTTGCTCTTGGACATCTTCTGGCCTTCGGCGTCGCGCACCAGCGCGTGCACATAGACCTCGCGGAACGGCACCCGATCGGTGAAGGCCACGGTCATCATGACCATGCGCGCCACCCAGAAGAAGATGATGTCGAAGCCGGTGACCAGCACCGACGAGGGCAGGTACTGCGCCATCTCGGGCCGCAGGTTCGGCGCGCCCTCGCGGAAGGGTTCGGCCGGATCGACCAGGGTGGAGAAGGGCACCAGCGCCGACGAGAACCAGGTGTCGAGCACATCGGGGTCGCGCACCAGCGGGCCCTGCCAGCCGGCAGCCTGCGCCTGCGCGTGGGCCTCGGCCTCGGAGCGGGCCACGAACACCGTGCCATCGTGCATCGGCGCGCCCTGCGCATCGGCCTTGTACCAGGCCGGTATCTGATGGCCCCACCAGAGCTGGCGCGAGATGCACCAGTCCTGGATGTTCTCGAGCCAGTGGTCGTAGGTGGCGCGCCAGTTCGCCGGCACGAAGCTCACCGAGCCGTCGGCCACCACCTCGAGCGAGCGCTGCGCGATGCTGCGACCGTTCAGCGGCGTGCCCTCGGGGGCGGGCTTGCTCATGGCCACGAACCACTGGTCGGTGAGCATCGGCTCGATGATCGCGCCGGTGCGATCGCCGCGGCGCATCATCAGCGTGTGGGGGCGGGTGGCCCCGAGCAGCCCGAGGCTGTCGAGATCGGCCACGATGCGTCGGCGCGCCTCGTCACGGTCAAGGCCGCGGTAGCGCGGCGGCGCGGCATCATTGAGCCGTGCATCGAGCGTGAACACGCTGATCATCGGCAGGCCGTGGCGCTGTCCCACCGCGTAGTCGTTGAAGTCGTGGGCCGGGGTCACCTTGACCACGCCGGTGCCGAACTCGCGATCGACATGGGCGTCGGCAATCACCGGAATCTCGCGCCAGCCGGCGGCGAGGTCATCGCCCGCGCCGGTGAGCGGCAGGCGCACGCGGCTGCCCACCAGGTGCCGATAGCGTTCGTCTTCGGGGTGGACCATCACCGCGGTGTCGCCCAGCAGCGTCTCGGGCCGGGTGGTGGCCACGGTGAGGTGACCGCTGCCGTCGGCAAGCGGGTAGCGGATCTCCCAGAGGTGGCCTTGTTCCTCTTCGCTCACCACCTCGAGGTCGGACACCGCGGTGAGCAGCTTCGGATCCCAGTTGACCAGGCGCTTGCCGCGGTAGATGAGGCCCTGCCGGTACAGGCCGACGAACACCTCGCGGACCACCTCGGAGAGCGTGGGGTCCATGGTGAAGTACTCGAGCGACCAGTCGGTGGAGGCGCCCATGCGCCGCATCTGCCGGGTGATGGTCGAACCCGACTCCTGCTTCCAGGCCCAGACCCGCTCGATGAAGGCCTCGCGCCCGAGGGCATGGCGGCTGCCGCCGGCAGCCTCGAGCTGACGCTCGACCACGATCTGGGTGGCGATGCCGGCATGGTCGGTGCCGGGCAGCCACAGGGTGTTGTCGCCGCGCATGCGATGGTGGCGGGTGAGCGCGTCCATCAGCGTCTGGTTGAAGGCATGCCCCATATGCAGGGTGCCGGTGACATTGGGCGGGGGCAGCTGGATGCTGAAGGCCGGCGCGCCGGGTTGCCGGCCGGCAGCGAACAGGCCGCGGGCTTCCCAGGCGCGGTACCAGCGATCTTCGATGTCGCCGGGCTCGAAGCTGCGGGCGAGCGAGCCCTGGTCGGCGGGTGCATTCATGGCGGTGCGTCGGTTCAGTGGGATTCGGGAGGGGCGGGCTCGTCTTCGCGGGCCTGCAACAGCGCGAGCTCTTCGGCCACGGCGCGCGCGACCAGGTCCTGCACCAGGTGCGAGAAGACATCATGCAGGTCGTGGGCGATCTGCACCGCGGCCTGTTCGATCAGGGGCGCTACCAGCGTCTGCAGCGAGTTCTCGAGCATGGGGCCGGCCTGCGCCAGCATGCGAGCGGTGACCCCGCGCTCGATGCGCTCGGCGAGCGCGTCCCAGTCGGCCTGGCTCAGGCCGGCAATGGTTGCGGCGTTGGCCGGGGCGACGGCGGCTGGGGTGGCGCTGGCGGCTGCCGCAGTGAAGGGCCCCGTGGAAGGCGCGGCGTCAGGCGCCGCAACGTCGGATTGGCGAGCCGGGCCCGACTCGCCGAGCGCGTGTCTCGGATCCGGCTCGCCCGGCCGCCGCAGCGGCACCACCTCGGTCAGCAGCGGGATGCTGTCGTCGTTCTGGAACGGATCATCGGACCCGGCCGCATCGGCGCGGCCGCTCATGCCGTGCCTTCGGCGCCGGCCAGGTCGAAGCTGGCCAGCGGATAGCCCCGCTCCTTGTAGAAGCGCCAGCGCTCGCGGGCCGCGGCCCGGTCCTCGTCGCGCTGGGAGACCACCTCGATCACGCGCTCGAAGCGGCTGAAGAACGAGGGGGTCTGCGGCGCGAGGTTGACCAGCACCTCGTGATGCGGGGTGTCGACCGGCTCGCTGCACAGCAGGATGGGCGTGACCGCCGCGAGCGGATCGGTGGCCGCCACATGCGGGATGAAGTCCAGCGGCGAGAGCGTCCACAGCCCGGTGTCGAGGGCGGCGATCTCCACCGGGGGCGCATAGACCACCGCGCGCTGGCCGGCCCGGTGGATCTTGCGCAGCAGCCGGCAGCCGTAGTGCAGCTTGTCGGGGGCGTTGAAGTGGAAGTCGACGCGGGTCATCCCGGCGCGGGCCTCAGGCCGGCGTGGCCCGATCGATCAGGAACTGCGTGAGCAGGGGCACCGGCCGGCCGCTGGAGCCCTTCTGGGCGCCGGAGCGCCAGGCGGTGCCGGCGATGTCGAGGTGCGCCCAGTCGAACTGCCGCGCGAAGCGCGCGAGGAAGCAGGCGGCGGTGATCGAGCCGCCGGCGCGCCCGCCGACATTGGCCATGTCGGCGAAGTTGCTCTTCAGGGCCTCGCCGTATTCCTCGTCGAGCGGCATGCGCCAGCAGGGGTCGCCGGATTCGCGGCCGGCCGTCAGCAGCGCGTCGGCCAGGCTGTCGGAGGGGCTGAACAGACCGCTGCGGTGATTGCCCAGGGCGATCACGCAGGCGCCGGTGAGGGTGGCGATGTCGACCACGGCCTGCGGCTTGAATCGCTCGGCGTAGGTGAGGGCGTCGGCCAGCACCAGCCGTCCCTCGGCGTCGGTGTTCAGGATCTCGATGGTCTGGCCCGACATGCTCGTGACCACATCGCCCGGCTTGGTGGCCTTGCCCGAGGGCATGTTCTCGCTGGCCGCGATGAGGCCGACGACATTGATGGGCAGCTTCATCTCGGCCACCGCGCGCAGCGTGCCCAGCACCGAGGCCGCGCCGCACATGTCGAACTTCATCTCGTCCATCTCGGCGGCGGGCTTGAGCGAGATGCCGCCGGTGTCGAAGGTGATGCCCTTGCCGATCAGGGCCACCGGGGCCTGGCGGGCCGGGCCGCCGTTGTACTGCAGCACGACGAGCTTGGGCGGCTCTTCGGAGCCGCGGGCCACCGACAGCAGCGAGCCCATCTTGAGCGCCTCCATCTGCTTGCGCTCGAGCACCTGCACCTTGAGCTTGAACTCGGTGCCGAGCTTGCGCGCGGCGTCGGCCAGGTAGGCTGGCGTGCAGATGTTGCCGGGCAGGTTGCCGAGGTCTCGGGCCAGGTCGGTGCCATTGGCCAGGGCCACCGCGCGCGCCACCGCCGTCTGGGCGGGCGAGCTGTCGGCGCGGGCCACCAGCAGGTGCACCCGGCCGGGGCGCACCGGCTGGGTCTCCTTGCGCGATTTCAGGCGATCGAAGCGGTAGGCGAGGTCGCGACCGACCGCGACCTGCTGGCGCAGCTTCCAGGCGAGATCCTTGCCCTTGACACCGGCCTCATGCAGCAGCGAGACGGCGTCGTCGCAGGCCAGGGCGCCGGTCTGGCGCAGGCCCGCGCGCACGGCCTCGGTGAAGGCGCGCTCGCTGCACTCGGCCTCATCGCCGGTGGCCACCAGCACCGCGCGCGCCGCCTTGCGGGCGTCGCCGTACACCAGCAGGGTGGCGCCGGCCTTGTGCTGCAGGTCGCCACGGGCGAGCGCAGCGCTCAGTGCACCGCCCATGGCTTCATCGAGCGCCTTGCCGCCGGCGCTGAGGTTGCTGCCATGACTCACCGGCACCAGCACGCAGGCCGTGCGCAGGGCCTCGACGGCCGAACTCTTTATACTGAATTGCATGGCAGCACCTGTCCCTCGGAATAACGGCCGATTATATCGGCCTGCACCCGGCGCTTCGCGATGCTCTTCAAGAAATCCCTGCGCCGGGACCTGACCAACCTGGCCGGCGTGGTCTTCGCCACGCTGTTCACCATCATGCTCACCACCACCCTGATCCGCACCCTGGGTCGGGCGGCGGGTGGTCGTGTGGACTCGGCCGGGATCCTGCCGCTGCTGGTGTTCGCGGCGATCAACTTCCTGCCGGTGCTGCTGGTGCTCACCGTGTACATCGCGGTGCTCATGGCGCTGACCCGCGCCTACCGCGACAACGAGATGGTGATCTGGTTTGCCAGCGGCCGCAGCCTGCGCCACTTCATCGCGCCGGTGCTCGCGTTCGCCGCGCCATTCGTGGTGGTGGTGGGCCTGCTCTCGTTCTCGCTGGCGCCCTGGGCGAACCGGCAGATGGACGAGTACCAGCAGCGATTCGACCAGCGCCAGGACGTTTCGCGGGTCTCGGCCGGGCAGTTCCGCGAATCGGCCTCGGGCTCGCGGGTCTTCTTCGTGGAGGCGCTCTCCGAGGACGAGCGGGTGGTGCGCAATGTCTTCGTCACCCAGCGCAGCGGTGAGCGGCTCACGGTGGTGGTCTCGGCTGGCGGCGAGGTGACCACCCAGCCCGACGGCCAGCGCTTCCTGGTGCTCGACAAGGGCCGTCGCTACGATGGCGCCAGCGGCGACCCCACTTTCCGGGTGATGGAATTCGAGCGCTACGGCCTGCGCATCGACCCTGCACCGGCGCCGGCACCGCACACCGCGGCCAAGGCCAAGACCACGCTCGCGCTGCTTGCCGACCCCACCGCCTCGCACCTGGGCGAACTGGTCTGGCGCATCGGCCTGCCCTGCTCGGCGGCCCTGCTGGCGCTGATGGCCATCCCGCTGTCCTCGTTCAATCCGCGGGTGGGGCGGTCGGTCAATCTGGTGGTGGCCCTGCTGGCCTACCTGCTCTACAGCAACCTGATCTCGCTGTCGCAGGTCTGGGTGGCCCAGGGCAAGGCGCGCTTCGCGGTGGCGGTCTGGCTGGTGCATGCGGTGGTGCTGGCGCTGGCGGCTTTCCTGCTCTGGCGCCGCACCGCACTCTCGGCCTGGCGCCTGCCCCGGCTGCGGCGCGCGCCTGCCGGCGGCGCGCGGGCCGGTGCCTGAGCGCGCGGCATGATCCTGATCCGCCGCTATCTGGCCCGGGCGATCACCGGCGCGGTGGTGTTCGTGCTCGCCGGCTTCCTGGGCCTGTTCGCATTCTTTGACTTTGTCAACGAACTCGACGATCTCGGGCGCGGCGTCTACCAGCTTCAGCACGCGGTGGCGGTGGTGCTGCTTGGCCTGCCCAGCCGCATCTACGAGCTCATGCCCGTGGCCGCGCTGATCGGCGCGATCTATGCGCTGGCCCAGTTTGCCGCGAGCTCGGAATTCACCGCCATGCGCGCCGCAGGTCTGGGCCGACGCCGGGCGCTGGCCGCGGTGGTCACGGTAGGCGGGGGCTTTGCGCTGGTGACGGCGCTGGTGGGTGAACTGGCCGCGCCGCCAGCAGACCGGCTGGCTCGCCAGATCCGCTTCTCGGCGCTGTCGGCCGGCACGGGGGCGGGTGCCGGGGCCGAGCTGCGTTCAGGCCTGTGGGTGAAAGACACCCTGCGCGACGAGGCGGGGCAGGTCACCCGGCAGCGCTTCGTGAACATCGCCGAGATGCGCGCCGACACCAGCCTGCGGGCGGTGCATGTCTTCGAATTCGACGATCAGTTCCGCCTGCTGGCCCTGATCGATGCCGCTGGCGCGCGCTTCGAGGCGCCGGGTCGCTGGCGGCTGCAGCAGGTGACCCTGACCCGCTTCCAGCCGGTGCAGGCCGCCGGCGAGATCGCCGCGCTGCGGGCGGTAAGAAGCACGGCTGCGGACATGGTCTGGGAGAGCGAGCTCAGCCCCGAGCTCCTCGGGGTGCTGGCCCTCATGCCGGAGCGGATGTCGGCGCTGGCCCTGTTCCAGTACATCCGCCACCTCGAGGACAACCAGCAGCGCAGCGATCTTTATCAGATCGCGCTCTGGAAGAAGCTGCTTTATCCGCTGGCGGTGATCGTGATGCTGGTGCTGGCGCTGCCCTTCGCCTACCTGCAGGTGCGCGCCGGGGGCATCGGTCTGCGCGTCTTCGCCGGGATCATGCTGGGTGTGGCGTTCCATTTCATGAACGGTCTGTTCTCCCATCTCGGTCTGCTCAACACCTGGCCACCATGGCTGGCCACCGGCATGCCCAGCCTCTTCGCTCTGGCGCTGGGGCTCGGGATGCTGGTCTGGGCCGATCGGGCACGCTGACCGGCGGATCAATGGTTGTCATTTCGGGAATCGAAATTTCATGGACGAATACCGCGAGACCGGTTAGGATCGCGGCCAATCGGTGACGGCAAGCTCGCTCACCCGGATTCGAGGAGGAGGAGGAGAGGCAGCGAGACTGCCCTTTTCGAGGCGCGCAGCAATGCGCGCCTTTTTTCTTTTCCGGGTCCGCCGTCGCGCTGACGGGCGGGGCCCGGGCAGGGGATACCGATGACCGATGTGGATTTTCTGGTGATCGGCGCCGGCATCGCCGGCGCGTCCGTGGCCTGGTGGCTGGCGCCCCATGGCCGCACCCGGGTGCTCGAGCGAGAAGACCAGCCCGGCTACCACAGCACCGGCCGCTCGGCGGCGCTGTTCTCCGAGACCTACGGGCCGGCGCAGGTACGGGCGCTCTCGCGGGCGAGCCGGGACTTCCTCATGCACCCGCCGGCAGGGTTCTGCGATCAGCCGGTGCTCAGCCCGCGCGGCACCCTGATCGTGGGGCGGCCCGGCCAGGACGAGGCGCTTGCCGCGCTCCACCGGGAACTGGCCGCGCAGGGTGCGGTGGACTGGTGGCGCCCCGAGCAGGCGCTGGCCGCGGTGAGCGTGCTGAGGCCGCAGCGCACCGGCTTTGCCATCCACGAGCCGGGTTCCTGTGACATCGATGTGCACGGCCTGCACCAGGGTTTCCTGCGCGGGCTGCGCCGCGCCGGCGGTGAGCTGAAGTGCCGGGCCGAGGTGACGGGCATCTCACGCGAGGGCGAAGGCTGGCGGGTGCGGGTGGCCGATGGCCGTCAATGGCGCGCGCGTCGGGTGCTCAATGCCGCGGGAGCCTGGGCGGATCGCATTGGCATGCTGGCCGGTCTGTCGCCGATCGGCTTGCAGCCCTGCCGGCGATCGGCCTTCGTGTTCGCCCCGCCGCCGGGCCTGGATTGCGCCGCCTGGCCGATGGTCACCGATCTCGACGAGAGCTGGTACTTCAAGCCCGACGCCGGCCAGCTGCTCGCCTCGCCGGCCAATGCCGACCCGGTGCCGCCGCAGGATGTGCAGGCCGAGGAACTCGACATCGCGCTGGCGATCGACCGGCTCGAGCAGGCCACCACGCTCGCCATCCGCCGTCCTGCCCGGGTCTGGGCGGGCCTGCGCTCCTTCGTGGCCGACGGCGAACTGGTGGCCGGCGCGCGTGCCGATGCGCCGGGCTTTCTCTGGGTGGCGGCACAGGGCGGCTACGGCATCCAGACCTGCGCGGCCATGGGGCAGCTGTGCGCAGCCCTCGCGCTCGGTCGGCCGGTGCCCGAGGCGCTGCTGGCGCACGGTGTGCAGGCCGCAGCGCTGTCGCCGGCCCGTGAGGGCATCGGCTGAGGGCGTGTGACCCTCAGGCGCCCAGGCAAAGCGCCGCGCTGGCCTCGAACAGCGGATTGCCCGGCGTGGCCAGGCCCTCGATCACCGACAGGTGATGACAGCCCGGCATGGGCACATCGGCGCGCAGGTTGGCCCGCCAGCGCGCGCCCAGCAGCGCGTTCTGACGCTTGAACTCGCTGCTCTCCAGGCCGCCCACCGCGGTGATCAGCGGCGCGCGCGAGGCCGGCGGCATCCAGGCCGGCGAGAGCCGGGCCACGCTGCGCGCGTCGAGCTTCAGGTCGACATTCAGGAAGCTCGCCAGTCGGATCGGCTCCAGGTCGTAGAGCCCGCTGACCGCCACGCCGCCCTTGACCAGGTCGGCGGGCAGATCCGGATCCCAGGCTGGCCACAGGGCGGCCAGGCTCATGGCGCAGAGATGGCCGCCGGCGGAATGACCGCTCACGACGATCCGCGCCGGGTCGATGCCGTGGCTGCCGGCATGGCGGTAGAGCCATTCCAGCGCCCGCAGCACCTGGCGGGTGATGGTCTCGAGGCTCACCGCCGGGGCCAGCGCGTAGTTGAGCACCGCCACGCTGATGCCCCGCGCAAGGAAGGCGGGCGCCACCCAGGAGAAGTCGTCCTTGTCGAGGCTGCGCCAGTAGCCGCCGTGGATGAACACCATCAGCGGGCTGTGGCCGCCGGCCGCGGGGAAAAGATCGAGGGTCTCCTTCTCGTGGCTGCCGTAGCGCAGCCCGGCGAGGTGCGCATGCGCGGCGCGGGCCTGCGCGGCCTGGGCCGACCACCGCACCAGGTAGTCGGCAAAGTCGGGGATCATCGCGCGGTTGTTGTACTCGCGGTTGCAGAAGTCTTCGGTCAAGTCCGGCATGGCGGGGTCCTGGCGGGATGGCGCCGCGCGGGAGGGGCAAGCGGCAGGAAGCGGGGAGGGCGAGCGGCGGGAACGGGCTTGGCCAGAGCATTCCAGCGGCGAGGCGGGGCGTCAAACCGCGGCGGCCGGGGCCAGGGACTGTGCCCGCGTCGCCAGCCGAGCAGCGTCGTGCGGCTCGCTGACCTGTGCTATCCTCATGGGCTTCGGGGCGGTAGCTCAGCTGGGAGAGCGTCGCGTTCGCAATGCGAAGGTCGGGAGTTCGATCCTCCTCCGCTCCACCACTTCCCAAAAAGCCCAACCCTCACCGGTTGGGCTTTTTTTCCTCCGTCACTGCCAAGGGCGCGTCCCATGCCCGCGGTGGCTTGCCGTCGGGCAGTGGGCATCCGCGGTTCAAGCCGCCGCGGCTTGCTGCACCATGGCCACCAGCTGTTCCAGCGCAGCAGCCCAGCCCTGCTCGAACCCCATGGCCGCGTGGGCGTCGCGGCCCGCGGCGTCCACATGGTGCACCTGAGCCTGATAGCGCGTGCCGCCGTCGGGGAGAGGATCGAAGCGCAGCTCGCAGACCAAGCCGAAGCCGGGATGGCTGATGGCCTGCGGCTTGTAGCCCGGCCCGAGCAGGTTGGTCCACACCAGCCGATGGGGCGCTTCCACCGCGAGATAGCAGCCGACACCCTCGGGCTGCGTCTCGCCTTCCGGGGATTGCATGGTGGTGCAGAAGGCGCCGCCCGGTCTGGGGTCAAGGGTGCAGGCCACCACCCGCCAGGGGCGCGGGCAGAACCAGGGCATGAGCAGCTCCGGCACCGTCCAGCCCGCGAAGCATTGCGCCGGGCTGATCGGCACGTCGCGGACCAGCCGCAGGGTGAGGTCGGAATCGGTCGAGGAAGCGGTCATTGGTGCAGTCTACCCATTGGTCATCGTCGTCAGCGAGCCCGCACGGTGTCGCGGCATGGGCTCCCGCGGTACAGTGCGCCGGTTTCCTCCCAGGGATCGTGACATGGGCAGTCCAGTCATCCGTCGATGGACGCGCGCCGGGATTCTCGGCACGCTGATGTGTCTGGCCGGCGCGGCATCGGCGCAGAC